>CBFCZJ010000498.1:0-2509 GCA_965602445.1 uncultured Desulfobacterales bacterium
TCCCAGCTTCCCAGCTTCCCAGCTTCCCAGCTTCCCAGCTTCCCAGCTTCCCAGCTTCCCAGCAGCCCAACGGCTCAGCAGCTCCTCAGGGCGTTTTTTTCCTCCATGCCCTATGCCCCATGCTCTATGCGCTTTTTTTACCCTCCCTGCGCCGCCTTTTCGAACTTGCGAAGCTGCTCCTCGTAGTACCCCTTGTTGGACCAGGCCCCGGCCAGGGCGCGGCGGGCGGCCTGAACGGCGCGGTCGTAGCGGCCGTTGACATAGTAGCTTTCGGCCAGGGTGTCCAGGACATGGGGGGAGGGGTCGATGGAGGCCGCTTTTTCAGCCAGTAAAAGCGCCCTTTGCGGATCACTCAGGTCTTCCCGCTCGCTGGTTGCATGCAGCCAGGCCAGGTTGTTTAAGGCTGCGGCGTTGTCCGGCGCCAGCTCCACTGCCTTCTTGTAGGCTTCGGCCGCCTCTGCGGGCCGTTGGCTTCCATAGTAGATGTCGCCAAGGACCCGGTAAAGCTCTGCGTTCTGCGGGGACCGGGAAAGCTCCCTCAGCACCACGGTCTCCATGAAATGACGGCTCAGCCGGCGGCCCGACTCGCCGTAGTTCAGATGAACCCCGACGGCCCCGACCAGCACGATCCCGACAAGGTAGACCAGGATGCTGTTTCTGACTTTTCGGTGGTGGCGGTGGATCCAGCTTCGATCGGCCTCGCATCGTTGAAGGTAGTCGATTCTTTCGCCGATGCCGAAGTGATGCCAGTTGGGTTTGTCGGGAGACTGGCCGCTGAACCAGGCGATTTTCTTGAAGGTGGAAATCAGCGGTTCTGCGGTTTGGAACAGTTCGTAGGCGTAAAGGTCGGCCTGGCGCTCGAAGTTGCGCATGAAATATCCGAAGATGAAGCGGAAATAGAGGAGAAACAGGGTGATGATGACGATGCTGAACAGGGCCGAGGAAACAGTGGCCGGGTTCAATCCGGTGAGCTGCACGAACCGGTAGACCGGATCGGAATAGATCAGCAAAAATACGATCAGATCGAAGCTCGAGTAGGCCAGCAGGATATAGCCGACGAAAAAAAACAGGTAAAACGGCAGATGGCGGCGTTTGACGTGGCCGATCTCGTGGGCCACCACCGCGTCGATCTCCGACGGGGCCAGGTACTGGAGCAGGCCGGAGGTGACCAGGATGTATCGAAAGCGTCCCACCAGCCCCATGACGGCGGCGGTGATCATCCGCCCGCCGAACAGCGGCCAAAAAAGAATGTCCGCATACCCGACCCCGGCGCTTTGGCAGACCTGCTCGATGCGGTCCCGGACCGGCCCCTTGTCCAAGGGCCTGCAGCGCCAGAATTTCTGGATCATCAGCGGACCGAACACGGCGACCAAAACCAGGAATATCAGAAAGTAGGCCACCTCACCTTGCGGCGTGGACAAGAGCCGCTTGGGAAGCTCAAAAGGAAGCGCCAGGATCAGGTCCGCCACGCCGGATAAAACCAGCCATGGAAGCAGGACCGGCACGGAAAAGGAGATGTTGGACAGGACGTACTCGGCGCGTCCCTGGTCGGTCTCGGAAAGGCGGCGGTGGCACGGATAGGCCCAGGCCCAGATCAGCGCCATGTGGCCGATGAAAAGCAGCAGAAAGACGACCGCCGCGGCCGTGGGAAAGACGGAAAACAGCGGGAGTCGGGTTACGTAGTCGGGCAGGTTCAATCCGTAGACGTCGGCGGCAAACACCGCCACGGCCAGAATGGAAAGCCGGATGCGAAGCTGTTCGAACTCGTTGTCCAGGTTTCGCCCTGAAAACCGCCGCATCCGCTGCTCCAGCCGGCCGAAGGCGGTTTTGACGATGACGGCAAACAGGGTGGAAATCAGGGCAAAGAAAAAAAGAGTTTCGAGCGGCGCAAAGTTGGGCTCCTCTGCCGGCGGATAGGTGGAGTAGATGAGCAGAACGACGATGAAGTAGAGAAAATTACCAAACATTCAGAAAGTATCGATGGAAAAGTTAAAGTGATGAGTGAAGTGTAGCTGAAGGTGGCTTACACGGATAGTCCATAGAATGCCTAAAATTTTGAACAATTCTGATGCCAGACATTGAGTCACTTCCGGGATTTCCCCCCGCGTTCAGTATCGAATCAAATCCCACTGTATCCCTCTTTTCCAAAAGGGGACTGTGGAGCATTCGCCTTTCGGGAACCCGAACCAATGCCCGAAGCGCTCCCCCCTTTTGAAAGGGGGGATGGGGGGGATTTGATCTAACCCCATGCCCCATGCGCCATGCCCTATGCAATATTCGGGGTGAACGATGGGCTATTTCTTCGCCTCCGGGTGAAAATAGCGCTCCTTCTCACTATATACGCACCCGCAGTATTGCTGGCGGTAAAGGCCCATCGCCTTGGATGCCTCGATGCCTTCTTTCCATCCCTCCCTAAAATCCCGGTAAAAAAAGGGAACGCCCACCGTTTTGGCCACGGCCTCGGCCAGCTCCCGGATCTGCTCGTGCTTCTGGAACTTGCTGTAAAGCA
>CBFCZJ010000499.1:0-2496 GCA_965602445.1 uncultured Desulfobacterales bacterium
TGAAGACTACACGGCCCTGGCTCGGGAGATTTTATCGCGCCCTGCGCGATAAAATTTGGTTGATTGGTCGACCAATCAACGGATCTTCTTGCCGTAAAGCCGCAGGCTGTTGGTCACCACCGAGATGCTGGAAAAGGCCATGGCCAGGGCGGCCAGGATGGGGTGGAGCTGGCGCAGGAACCCAGGAACGCCTTCGAAGGGTTGAAGCACGCCGGCGGCCACCGGTATCAGGGCCAGGTTGTAGAAAAAAGCCCAGAACAGGTTCTGCCGGATGGTGCGCATGGTGGCCCGGCTGACGGCCATGGTCCGGGGTACGCCCAGAAGGCTGCCGCTGGACAGAATCACGTCTGCGCTTTCGATGGCGACGTCGGTTCCGGTGCCGATGGCCATTCCCACGTCGGCCTGGGCCAGGGCCGGCGCATCGTTGATCCCGTCGCCGACCATGGCCACCTTCCGGCCTTCTTCCTGGATTTGCCTTACCTTGGCCGATTTTTCCTCCGGACGCACCTCCGCGTAGACATGATCGACCTTGACCTGGTCGGCGATGGTCCGGGCAGTGCGGGGATTGTCGCCGGTAAGCATGACCACGTAAAGGCCCTGGCGGTGCAGCCGGTCGATGGCATCGGCCGAATCGGACTTGAGCCGGTCGGAAACCGAGATCAGCCCGCACAAGGCGTCGTCTTGAACGACGACCATCACGGTCTTTCCCTCGTACTGAAGCCGCTCGATGTCGTCGGCCACCGGAGCCAGCGCCACGCCTTGCTCGGCAAACCAGCCCGGCTTGCCGACACGAATGTGGTGTTCTGCGACCCGGGCCTCCACCCCGCTGCCGCCGGCGGCTGAAAACGTCGACAGCTTTTCCGGCCGGATGCCGCGCTCTTTTGCCGCGTTGACGATGGCCTTGCCCAACGGATGCTCCGACCCCTGCTCGGCCGAAGCGGCGATGCGAAGCAGCGAGGTTTCGTCGAGTCCGGCCGAATCCGCGGGGACAATATCCGCCACGGTCGGTTTTCCCTCCGTGATCGTTCCGGTTTTGTCCAGGACCACCGTGTCGAGACGGGTGGCGATCTCCAGGGCCTCACCGCGCTTGAAAAGAATGCCGCTTTCAGCGCCCTTGCCGGTACCGGCCATGATGGCCGTTGGGGTGGCAAGACCCAGGGCGCAGGGGCAGGCGATGACCAGAACGGCCACCAGCCGGATCATCGCGGGCACGAACTGGCCGCCCACGGTCCACCAGACCAGAAACGTGGCGACGGCCACGGCGATGATCGTCGGCACGAAATAGGCCGCCACCCGGTCGGCCAGGGCCTGGATGGGCGGCCGTGTTCCCTGGGCTTCCTGGACCAGGCGGATGATCTGGGCAAGGGCGGTGTCTTTTCCGACAGCCGTGGCCGTGAGCTGCAGCAGCCCCTGGCCGTTGATCGTGCCGCCCACCACGTTGTCCCCGGGCCCCTTGTCCACCGGCAGCGGCTCTCCGGTCAGCATCGATTCATCCACCGCCGATCGGCCCTCTTGAACCTGTCCGTCAACCGGAATCCGTTCACCGGGTCGAACCAGCAGCCGGTCTCCCTGCTGCACCCGGGTCAGGGGGATCTCTTGTTCGTTTCCGTCGTCGTCGATCACCACGGCGGTGTCGGGCCGAAGCCCCATCAGCTTTCGGATGGCGCCGCCGGTGCGGCCCTTGGTCCTTGCCTCGAGCAGCTTGCCCAGTTTGATCAGGGTGATGATCACCGCAGATGTCTCGAAATAGACGTGGTCTCCCACCGCCGGAAACAGCAGCACGCAGACCGAATAGCCGTAAGCCACCGAAGAACCCATGGCCACCAGCACGTCCATGTTCGCGCTTTTGTTCCGGAGGCTCTTGATCCCGCCGACGTAGTAGTCCCATCCGGTGTAAAACTGCACCGGTGTGGCCAGGGCAAAGAAGAGCCAGTTCACCCAGGCGGCGTGGCTCCATGGACCGATCAACCCGAAGTCCCGCGCCATGCTCAGCAAAAAAAGAGGCAGGGCGAAAACCACGCCGGCGATAAACTTCCGGGACTGATCGGCGATCTCTGCCTGCCTGGCCGAAAGCTCGGCATCTTCTGCCGTGACGTTTTCTTCCGGCACCACGGCGCCGTAGCCGGCCTTTTCAATCGCCGCCACCAGATCGTCGATGCCGGAAACTGAAGGGATAAAGTCGACCGTGGCCCGTTCGCTGGCAAAGTTGACCGATGCGTCTGTGACACCGGGGACTTTTTTCTTGAGCGCCCGTTCGACGTTTGCCGAACAGTTGGCGCAGGTCATGCCGGTGATCGGCAGCTCGATGCGCTGGGTGGCGACCCCGTAGCCGGAGCGTTGAATCCGGTCGACCACGTCTGACATACCGGTCTTGCTTTCGTCTATCTCGACCCTGGCGCGCTCGGAGCCGAAATTGACCGACACGTGTGCCACGCCGTCGAGCTTTTTCAGCCCCCGTTCGATATTGGCCGCGCAGTTGGCGCAGGTCATGCCGGT
>CBFCZJ010000500.1:0-2493 GCA_965602445.1 uncultured Desulfobacterales bacterium
TTTCTCAGGTTGGACGCCGACAGCACGGTGGTTTCCAGGTCCGCCGCATAGGCGAGGGTTTTTGGCGTGGAGGGCCAGGCATAGGCGATGAACACCCCGTCGTAGGCCAGGTAGTGCCACAGTTCCGTGGCGACCAGCACCGGATTGGCGAACACGACCTTGTAGCCGTGCACGTAAATGTAGATATCTTTTTTCTTGGAAACCGACAGCTTGGCGTCGATCCAGTCTGCAAACAGCCGTCCAGGGGCTTTCGGATCTTCCGGGACACGCTCCGGATCGGTGAAGATCGAAAAACTCCGGTCCAGGATGCCGGCCTCCTCAACGGCGGTCACCTTCAGCGGATAGCTTTCGGCCCGGTTTTTCAGCAGGGAAATCCGCCGGGCCTCCTCCCAGGTGTACTGGCCCTCTCCCAGTTCGACTTTCGCAACACCGAACCGAAGCTCGAATCCGCGATCGTTCAGATAAAAGGGCGGGCCGGGTTCAGGAGCCGGCTTCCGGTCGGTGGCGTAAAGCATCCCCCTATAGGGTACCTGAATCTCGCCGTCGATGGCCCCGAACGGATCGATTTTCCCGGCCATGTAGAGGTCAGGGGCCGGCATCAGGTCGACCACGTAGGGATTTTTCCTTGCACAGGCCGTCAACCCGACCGCCACAGCGATGACCAGCAAAAAGAGACGTCTCCACCGGTTCCTGCGATCGGCCGGACGCAATCGGATACAGTTCATCGTTCGGCTCCCTTTGAAGCTTTCTGAAGACCCACCCTTATAAAGTGATCTTCGGCCGCCATGTCAGCCATTCGTCCTCGGGTTTTTCATACAGCGGAAACGGTTCGCCGCTGGCGACGCGCTCACCCATATTTTCATTGTCCGGCGTGGCAAAAGAAACCCCACCGGCAAGAATGGATTCCAGCGAATCGGTTTTGATCTGGCCGCCGCGAAACAGCCCGAAGTCCACGCCGATGCCGCTCACGTTCCAGAACCGGGAATTTTTTCTGACCAGCGGTGCGAACCTTTCCTCGATCGCTGCATGGATATAGACATGGTCTGCGGTTTTGGACAGCTTTACGCCGGCGATCTCCCCCACCTTCACCTGCCGGTAATAGATGGGGGAGCCGCCCTTCAACGAGCCTCGCCGATCGGCCACCAGCAGGACTTTCAGCCTTTTGGGGGAAGCCTTGATACCCGGCGGCTCATCCAGGGCGACAAAGCTGCGCTGGGGATTGCCCTTACCCGGCTGAATAGCGATGTAGGCGCCTCCGGTCAGGGTTTCCAGACCGCTGGCACCGGTAATGCCCAACCTGGGGGCCACCAGCCAGAACCGGGTCCCGCTGAGAAGGGCACTTTCCGCCCTCGAATCCATGATCACATGGACATTGACACCCGAAAGGTCGGGAAGTACCCGTATCCGATCGACGAAACCGGCCTCCACCCCCTTGAACCGGACCTTGCTCTGGCCGGGGCTGAGCCCCTCGGCAGAGGCAAAGCGGATAGTGATCGGGATGCCGGATCTTGCCGCCCGATGGTCGGCATATAGCGCGAACCGATCTCCGTTTTTCGCCGGCGGGGCGTCTGGGGCATGCTCGGGGGTGAAAAACCCGATCCCGCCTTTCCAGAGGGAGGTGAGGGATTCGGTCCGGAATTCGAAATTCGAAAGGCTCCCGGAGAGGTGAACGCCGGATGCGTTCCAGAAACGGGTCTGCCGGTTGACCAACTTCTGATGCCGGGGATCGATGTGGATGCGGATATCGAAATGGTTCTCGTCCTTTGCCAGGGCAAAATCCTGTACCGTTCCGACCTGCAATTTGCGGTAGTAAATGGGGCTTCCGTGCTGCACGGAGGGAAGTTCTTCTGCCACCAGCGTCAGGTGAAGCCCGGGGGCATCTCCATCGATCACCGGCGGGGCGGACAATGCCGTGAAGTTCCGTGCCGGCGCACCCTCTCCGGGCCTCAGGGCGATGTAGTTCCCGGCGAGAATCGTTTCCAGGCCTGTCACCTCGGTAAGCTTGACCTGGGGAGTGACCATCCAAAAATCGGTGTCTTCTTTTAAAAGGGTTTCAGACGAGCGGGAAAATTCAACCCTGAGTTCGATACCGGAAAGGTCCTCCTTCAACGCCACCGTCTTGACCTTTCCCACGGTCAGCCCCCGGTACAAGATCCGGGTTTTGCCGGCCTCGATTCCGGCGGCGTTTTGGAAATGGATTCGAACCTCGATGGGCGCTTCCACGAGCCCCCGGTAGAGGAGCCATCCCCCAATGGCTGCAGCAATGACCGGAAGCAGCCAAATGGGAGAGATTCTGCGGCCCCTGCGAACCACCGGCCGGGGCAATTCCGATTCGTTCCGATGTCTACCCACTTCTTCCATTACCGGCCTCCCTGCTGTTCGGCTGCGTCCCAGATCAGCCGTTCATCGAAGGTCTCTGCCGCCAGCATGGTCAGCATCACGGCAAGACCGAAGTACACCGCCGCGATCCCCCCCTCGATCGTGGCGATCCTG
>CBFCZJ010000501.1:0-2479 GCA_965602445.1 uncultured Desulfobacterales bacterium
GGGCCTATGCACGATGATAAGGTTGATATGAGGGCTGTGGGGGGATCTTCCCGGAGGACGGGAAACTGTTTGAGGAGTTTAGTGGCCGTTGAACCGAACAGCGATGGATGCCCTGCAAATTTGGACAGTGGCCGGGCAGCCTGCAACCTATTTTCCGAGATCAAGTCCCTGTTCGGTTCTACGGCCACTTGGCTCCGAGTTTTTCACGGCTTCCTTAGAAGATCCCCCCACAGCCCTGACTGCAACCTTAAACTGGTACATAATTCCGTACTTTATTGGAGGAGGGAAAACTCCATGCTGCGCGTTTTTCAAAACGACCTGCTCACCCCCGGCCGGTTTGTCGTCACCCTGGAACTGGTGCCGGGCCGCGAATCGACGGGCCGGAGCGTTGAAACCGTCATGGCCGTTGCCAAAGACGCATTTGCCGACGGCCGCATCTCTGCGGTGTCGATGACCGACAATCCCGGCGGCAATCCGTCCCTGAGCCCCGACGCCTTCGGTTCTGAAATATTTAAAATCGGCATGGATGTCATCATCCACTTTACGTGCCGCGACTCCAACCGGGTGGGAATGGAAAGCCGCGCCCTGCAGCTTGCCATGATGGGGATGAAAAACATCCTGGCCCTGACCGGCGACTACACGGGCCATGGGTATGGCGGACAGGGGGCGCCGGTCTTCGATCTGGACTCGGTAAACCTGCTGGCCATGCTCCGGCTCCTCAACGAGCGGATGCGCCAGGCCGGGGATCCGGACGATTTTTTTGCCGGGTGTGCGGTTTCTCCCTTCAAGCGGACCGAAGGGGAAACCTTTGCCCAGTATGCCAAGCTGTGCAGAAAGACGGCCGCCGGCGCCCGGTTCGTAATCACCCAGCTTGGCTACGACGCCCGAAAGTTCGAGGAGCTGATGAGGATCAAGACGCTTCTCGGCATCGATCTTCCGGTCCTCGGTTCGGTGTATGTGCTCAACCCGAAAGTGGCCCGCATCATGAACCAGGGGAGGATACCCGGCGCCGTGGTGACCGACGATCTGCTCGCCCGGGTCCGCCAGGAGTGGACCGATCCGAAAACCGGTCGAAAAGCCGCTGTGGAAAGGGCGGCCCGGCTTGCCGCCGTACTCAAGGGGCTCGGATACCGGGGGATTCACATCGGCGGCGTGCACCGGAGCTTTGCGCCCGTCGCGCAGATCCTCGACCGGATGGC
Source organism: uncultured Desulfobacterales bacterium (assembly GCA_965602445.1). Classification (GTDB taxonomy): domain Bacteria; phylum Desulfobacterota; class Desulfobacteria; order Desulfobacterales; family CAFBRK01; genus JAIPEL01. The sequence goes on from CBFCZJ010000501.1 coordinate 1,200, forward strand.
CCGGATCCAGGACCGATGGACGGAATTTCTGGACGATTTTGACTTTCCCCTGAAAAACGGGTTCTACGCCTTTGAATCAAAAAAGGAAGGAAGGAAGGATCGACCCCGATTCGGGGTTCGACCCCAGAGGCTTGCTGCAGGAGAAAAGCTCGGGTTTCAACTCATGCGCAAGGCCCACAGGCTTTTTTTCGAGCCGACGTCTCCGGGGGCCCCGCTGATGGAACGGTTCTGCCGGTGGATCGACCGGAAGCATTACGGAAAGCTCCTGTTTCGGCTGGCCGAAGACCCGTCGAAAAAGCTTCTGCTCGGCTGCCGCCGCTGCGGCGACTGCGCCATCGAATACGTCGGCTTTTTATGCCCGGAATCCGGCTGCGCAAAGCATATTCGCAACGGCGCCTGCGGGGGCAGCCGTGACGGCATGTGCGAAGTCTTCCCCGATCGTCCCTGCGTCTGGGAACAGGCCTACCGGCGATGGGCCTCTACCGCCGAAACCGATAAAATGGCCGATGGCTGTGTTCCGCCCCGGATGTGGGAGCTCGACCGGACCCCTTCCTGGCTCAACTTCTATTTAGGACGGGACCACCACGGCGTGTCCACGGAATTGGCCCGCTTCTGCCGAGCCAGTCAATGCCGGATCGATTCGGCCCTCTTCCCTCGGAAACATCCCTGAGGGGGCGTCAGGCATCGTCGCTGAGCACCTTGACGCCGTTTTGTTCAAAAACGGCTGCGGCCGCTTGGTTGTCCGAAAAACGAAATACCATGACCGCCGTCCCGGACCGCCCGCTGGGAGCGCTGTAAGAATACTCGATCGGTACGTCTCGATCGCCGAACAGGGCCAAAAGCCGGCTCAGTCCCCCGGGTTTGTCGTCGGTTTCGACCATCACCACGTCGTTTACGACGACCGCCACATTGTGCTCCTGGAGGATCGAAACCGCCCTCTGCGGGTCGGAGACGATCATCCGAAGTTTGCAGTTGTCGTCCCGGTTGTCCACCAGGCAATGAGCCCGGATGTCGATGCCTTCGGCGCCGAGACGATCGATGAGACCGCCCAGGCCGGAGGCCGAATTGCCCGTCAGAATCGTCAGCTGTCGATTGGTCATGGATCACCCCTTTTTCATAAAAAAAAAGCAAAATTTACGAAATTATGTACCAGTTTAAGGCTGCAGTCAGGGCTGTGGGGGGATCTTCCCGGAGGACGGGAAACTGTTTGAGGAGTTTAGTGGCCGTTGAACCGAACAGCGATGGATGCCCTGCAAATTTGGACAGTGACCGGGCAGCCT
>CBFCZJ010000502.1:0-2470 GCA_965602445.1 uncultured Desulfobacterales bacterium
GGCAACATGTGGAAGTTCAACCTGACTTCAAGCGACATGGACGATTGGAGAATCGCCCACGAATCAGCCCCCCCCAAGTTTCCGGCGCCGCTGTTCACCGCCACGGATGAAAACGGCGATCCCCAGCCGATTACCGCCAAGCCGGACGTGATGGCGCATACGGACCGGAGTCTGCCCGGCTACATCGTCGTGTTCGGCACCGGAAAGTACCTGGGACTGTCCGACTTCAACGACACCCAGACCCAGACCGTATACGGCATCTGGGACTACGGCGACGACACGGACAAGCGCGAATACCTCGGCACCTTCCAGCGGGGCGACGCACAGCAGTTGTCCAATCTGGAAAGCGGAATCGAGCTGTTGAAGCAGGAGGAAATCTACTACGACATTCCAGACGGCTTCAGCCAGTACATGCGGGTGATCTCCGACTATTCCATCAACTACGAAGTCGAAGAGGATTCGGATATCGACGGGCAACCGAACCCGACGAACGATGCGGTCACCCTGCCGAACCCGACCCACGTGGGATGGTATTTCGACCTTCCGATTCGAAAAGAGCGGATGGTGCGGGACCTGTTCATCCGAGGCGGAAAAGTGATCTTCATCACCACCATCCCCAACCATTCGCCATGCTCGGCCGGCGGCGAGTCGGTGCTCATGGAAGTGGACGCCACGTCGGGCTCTCGGCTGACCGAGGCGCAGTTCGACATCAACAACGACGGCGTGATCGACGATGCGGATTTGATCACCATCGAGGTGCCGAACCCCGCATATGACCCGAGCGATCCGGCGTCTTCTGCGACCATCACGATCACCGTGGCGCCGAGCGGGCTTTGGTTTCCGACCATGCTCTATCCGCCGAGCATCGTGGGCATCGAAAGAGAGGAGATCAAGCTGATGAGCACCGCCGCGGGCGGCATCATCGACGTCCGAGAAGTGGCGGAAAAGAAGGGCATCGTGTACTGGCTCCAGTTGAACAATTGATAAAATCGCTGGCGCGATCTTATGATGAAAAGGAAGAAGCGATGAAAAAGATACTCAAGACAGGACGAATGGTGTTTGCGGTCGCCATGCTGGCAGCCATCGGGTTCAGGCCCGCTGCGGCCCAGGATTCGATGAAGGTGGCTCCCCTCCAGCCGGTGCCGAATTCTAAAAGTGCCTTGACTGGGGACATCCTGCTGGAATCGGAACCCGGGGAGAATTTCCACGGACAAGGTCCGATTCAGCGGGTGGAGGAAGGAAAAATGGTCATTGGAGACGTCCTCTGGACGATATCTCCGACCGCCACCTATTTTAAAAAATCGACCAACCTGCCCGCGCAGCCCCGGGAGTTTGCGCCCGGCGAATTTGTCGGGTATTATGTCAATGCAACCAGGGAAATCGTTTCGCTTTGGCTGATCGATCCGCCGCGAGAATAGGAATGCCTGGGAAACGACAGTTGCATAGCGATTCAATTTGCCGCCCGGGGCAGGATACGGCGGCTGTGCCATGCCGCCTATAAGGTTGCCATCGGGCAATGGACTGAGGGGATAGAACCTAAATTGAGCGATTCTTCTTCGGGATCTTTCTGCGGGCGGGCATAAAGCCCGCCCTTACGAGATCCTCGCCTCCCCGCGGGTAGGGGCTGGGTTCATCCCTGCCCAGATGCCAGCCGGGATTGGCGGAAAGGCATCGCACAATCGCTCAGATCAGGTAGAAGAAGAATCCAACAGAATGCGAAAATGCTCTTATGAAACTTCATCAAACCAAATCCGTCATTCCGGACGAGCGGAGCGAAGATAAGCCTGCCCCGGACTCGATCCGGGGGAATCCAGGCCATTCTGGATCCCCTGTTCATTGCGGAGGATGACGGAAAAGGGCAGTCCGGGTCGATGTCTTAACATAAAAGAGTAGGAGAGCCGTAAAACAGGGAGAGACGATATGGGGAAATTGACTTTGATCACCGCGTCGGCGCTTGCGCTCTTTCTCGCTGCATTGCCGGCCTCTGCCGAGTTCTACAAATACCGCGACGCAAGCGGGGTCCTGCGCTTTACGGACAACCTGGCCGAAGTCCCTCCGGATCAACGGCCGAACGTTTCCACCTACGAGGGGGTGCAGACTTCCGGCAATGCCCCGGAAGAGCAAGCGGCCGCGCCGCCAGGCGCCGATGGGCAAAGAGAGGCCGCTGTCGCCGGCGGGACCGGATCGGAGGTCAAAGAGGACCTGGAAGAAGAACGCAAGCGGCTGGAGGGGGTCAAACAGACCCTGGACAAGGAACGCGAAGACCTTGCCCGGCAAAAGGAAGCGCTGAAAGAGGAAAGAAAAAATCTGAGAGACGAGCGGGATGCCCGTGTCTACAACGAGAAAGTCAAGGAGCTCAACGACCGTATCGCCGAATACGAACAGCGCAGAAAAGCGTTCCAGGAGCAGGCCGACGGCTTGAATGCCCGAAAAGAATAAGGGGATCAAACCGCGGCTGCGATTTGATCCC
>CBFCZJ010000503.1:0-2460 GCA_965602445.1 uncultured Desulfobacterales bacterium
AGTCCGGGGCAGGCTTTGATGCGGGGCTTCGCTGCGGCCGGGATGACGGACAGAGCTTTAGGCTGCTTCGGCAGAAACTTGGAACCTGGAACCCTGAACCTCTGAACCTGAAACCTTGAATCCCGGCGCCGTCAGCGGCGGGACTGGATTCACCGTAACTTTCGGCCATAACGAGTCGGCCTCTATTATGAGCACAAATTATGCCACTTTGTGGTAGCTTCACAAACTTACTTTAATCATTTATATTTTTCATGCCATCGGTGTGACGATGCGGGAAACGGCTCGCTGAACCGGGTAAAAAATACCCCATCACCGATGCCGGCAAAAAGACGGACTTTCCTTGCAGGGGTTCGATCCTGCGTTATGGTCAATCTATACTGTAGCGAAAAAAATACGGGTCTATGTGCGAATCTAAGGTCGATATGAGGCTGGGCCGACAGTTGCACACCGTTTTTGAAACAAGCGATCGGAAAGGGGAGGCAACAATGAACCCGATGAGAATATTTTCAGGCTTCCGCATAAAAAATCTGTTCTGTGCTTCAGTTGCAGTACTTTTTCTTTCTGGACCGGCTTTGGCCCACGGGCCGGGAGGCCATGGCGGTTCTTCCTTCACCGCCCTTCAGGCTCTGGACAAGGGGGTGAAGCTTTACGACAAGCTGGTGGCCTCTGGAAAGATCGAAGAATCCTGGGAAACCGGCCTGAAGCGGGTGGAAATCGAAAAGCAGGGAGACGAAATCGTGGTCTCCTTTTCCCGGAAGGAAGGCGATCCGGAAAGCCTGTATATTTTCTTCGACAAAGACGGGGAATACTCCGGGTCGAATTTTACCGGGGAATGAGCCCCGTGGTGAAAGTCATCCGGCAAACAGCCGACCGCGTTGCAGAAAGGAAATCCGCCCATGGCACCTGAAAGAAGCCGGCGCACGGATTTTTATAGACCGGTGCTGGGTCGCTGGCCGGGTCCGGCTAAGGCCCTGGCAACGGCGATCGTGATCATGCTCGGGATCGGCATGATGGGCGCCCTGGGCCAGATCATCGTCCACGACATCATCCCGACCTTCTTCGAAGAGGAGACCACCGGAGACGAAGACGCCATGGAGATGCCCGGGTCGTCCGCCGACCCCAAGCGGGGAGACCTGTTTGCGTCCGCACAGGACCAGGCACCCGAACAGGACTTCTATGAAACCGAAGAGTTCATCTTCGCTCTCAAATTCACCCACATCCACATCTTCGGGATGAGCGGCATCTTCATCGTGATGGGGGCTCTGGCGTTTTTTCTGGACCGCTCCGCCGCCTTGCGCACGTGGCTGATCGTTCTCCCGTTTGCCGGCATCCTCGTCGACCTGGCGTCGGTGTGGCTGAAAATTTTCGTCCATCCGGCCTTTTTCTGGCTTCATGTCCCCGGGGGAATGCTCTTTGCCGCGGTCTTTGCGGTCGACTCCGTGCTGATGCTCAAGGAGATGTGGCTTGTGAAGATCGAAGAGCCCACGTCAAACGGGTAATTTCCACACGGCCTCGACGAAAGACCCCACAAAAACCGGGTAGTTTCTACACGATTTTTTTCTCTTCTAAAGTCCGGCGTCACGTTCTTCCCCTGCCTGATACGCAAGCTTAACATTTTTTACATTTAAAAACAGTCACTTGACTTTTTTTTCCGGCCAAGTACTACATTGTGGCATGTATCATGCGTTGATGAACGTCGAACAACGAATTCGGCCCTCCAACAGGGTCGAGAACCGGAACAAACCACAGACCAAGGAGGATCACCAATGACTGGAATCGTAAAAAAGCTCTCCATCTTCGCATTTATCATCGCAGTCGGCACGGCCGGCCTGGCTTTTGCCCACGGAGGATTCGGCGGGAATGGCTACGGCGGCCACATGATGGGACCGGGATATGGCCCCCATATGGGAGGAGACTACGGTATGGGAGGTTATGGTCACCACATGGGATGGGGATGGGACCGTGAAAGCACCGGTCTGACCCGGGAACAGGCCGACCGGCTCGAAACCGCTCGGGACTCCTTCTACCAGGAAACCCGCGATCTGCGAAATCAAATCTACGATCGTTCCGCACAGATTCGTCAGGAGTTTTCCAAGGAAACCCCGGACCGCAGCCGGATCCAGGGCCTCCAAAAAGAAATCTCCAAGATGGAAAGCGAACTGGACCAAAGGCAGCTCGATTATCAACTGGAAGTGAGAGACATCGTCCCTGAATTCGAGGGCGGTTTTGCCGGCAGAGGCAGCTACGGCCCGGGCGCCGGGTATTGCTGGCGCTAATTCCCCGGTCCGATAAAGGGGCGCCTCGGATCGGGGCGCCCCTCTGGCCCGGCCTGAACCGGAAACAGTGGGGCCTCTGGCCGCCGGGGCGTCCAGTTCGATCAATACTGAAACTTCCCCCGAAGCCTCTGCCGATGTAGTGAACGGCCTCTGTGCCGTTCACGTCGGCACGACACGGAGGTCG
>CBFCZJ010000504.1:0-2459 GCA_965602445.1 uncultured Desulfobacterales bacterium
TCCTCTGCTCCTGTCTATAGGGTAAAGGCCTCAATTTTACCGGAATTTCTCCCGGCCGGAAAAATTTCTTGCCCGGGCGGCCGGATTGAGGCAAGGCCAGAGGGCTTGGCAGTTTTTCCCACGGACGAACGGAGACGAGAAAATGCGCCAGACGAAGCCGGATCGACCCGAAACCATGCGCGGGGTCCATCTTACCGGCCACGGCGGCCTGGAAAAGCTGGACATCCGCCGGGATATTCCGGTGCCCGCACCGGGACCGGGCGATGTGCTGGTTGCCGTGACCGCCGCCGCGGTCAACAACACGGACATCAACACGCGAACGGCCTGGTATTCGAAACGCGAAAGCGCCGGTGAAGATGCGAGCTGGTCCGGCCGTCCCATCCGGTTTCCCCGCATCCAGGGGGCGGACGTGTGCGGGCACATCGCTGCCGTCGGCGCAGGCGTCGGCAAAGACAGGATCGGAGAACGGGTGCTCATCGAGCCTTGTCTGCACGAGGCGCACGGCCGAAGTCTTTCCCCACCGTGGTATCTCGGGTCTGAATGCGACGGCGGCTTTGCCGAATTCGTGGTTGCGGCGTCCCGCCATGCCTGGAAAATCGACAGCACCTTGTCCGATGTGGAGCTCGCCTCCTTTCCGTGCTCGTATTCCACCGCCGAAAACCTGCTGGCCCGGTCCGGGGTCAAAAAAGGGGAGCGCGTTTTGGTAACGGGGGCGTCGGGCGGCGTCGGTTCTGCGGCGGTTCAGCTGGCCAAGGCGAGAGGTGCACGGGTAGCGGCGATCACCAGCACGGCAAAATTCGATGCGGTGCGAAACTTAGGCGCGGACGAAGTGCTGCCGAGAGAGGCGGACCTGCTCGAATCCATCGGCGCGGACAACATCGACGTCGTGGTCGATCTGGTTGCCGGCAGTCGGTGGCCGCAGTACCTGGAGGTGCTGCATCCCGGCGGACGCTATGCGGCGGCGGGGGCTATCGCCGGCCCCCTGGTGCAACTGGATGTGAGAACCCTGTATCTGAAAGACCTGACGCTTTACGGCTGCACCGTGCTCGACAGCGATGTTTTCAAAAACCTGGTCCGCCGCATCGAACAAGGGGCCATCTCGCCTGTGGTGGCCCGGGTGTTTGCCCTGGAAGACATTTGCGAGGCGCAACAATTTTTTCTGGAAAAGCGGCACGTCGGCAAGATCGTGCTCAAAATCTAAAATTGATGGTCTCGTAAAAAGGCCGAATATTCCTTTTTCGTCATTCCCGCGCAGGCGGGAATCCAGTAATTTCTAATACTTATAAAGGACAGATCAAGCGCGACGAAGGTTTCGGAGACTTTTTACGATTTCATTAAAATTCCTCCACCGCTTTTTCGTAGGCTTCCGAAAGCGCTTTATAGCTGTCTATAAATCCTTATTCATCCCGCCTTCCTTTCCGGTATCCCTGCTCAAACTCGGATTTTGCCTTGGAAAAAGTTTCCTTGAAGCTATCCCACGACGTTTCAACGCCTTGTTTAAGATTCTCCCAAGAACCTTCACCGGCTTCTTGGATCTCTTCGATCTTGCTTTCTAGAAGTTTTTGTTTTTCCTTGAGCTTTTCGAAATATTTTCGATACTGGCCCTTTGCCTCGGCTTCTGCCTGGTCCGCCTTGGCTGTCATCTGCTCTATCTTGGCATTCCATTCATCCAATTTGGCTTTCAGTTTTTGGACATAGACATCTCTTTTTTCAGTCATCTTCATTTCCTCCAAATTCTTGGGAACTTTTTTTCATCCGTCATAGGGATTGTCAGAATTCCGTTCCGTTGGCCCTGCCCGGGATTGACCGGCGACACACCTTCGAGGCAATGGAACAAATGTTTACCAATCCCTATCAAAGTTTTTTTCCATTGATTTATAACGGTTGCTATGGGGGGAAGAGTGTATTTATCAATATTGATTGGTAGTTTTTCAAAGCAGAATGCTTACAGCCCCGGCCGAAGGCGATCCCAGGGACGGGCCTTTTCATAGGCCCGGGCCGCCTGCAGGACCAGGTCGTCCCGGTGCCGGGGGCCGACGATCTGAAGCCCCGCCGGCAGACCGTTTGAAGTCATGCCGGCCGGAACCGTGGCCGCCGGATGGCCGGAAAGATTGAACGGATAGGTAAAGGCCACCGCACCCAGCAGGGGAACGCGCTCTCCGTCGATGACGGCGGGAGGCGGTCCGCCGGCGGCAAACGCCTCGGTGGGCATGGTCGGCGTCAACAGAAGGTCATACCGCTCGAACAGGGTGTCCAGACCGCGGTTCAATTCGAGGCGAAGCTTTTGAAACCGGTCGATGTCAGCCACCGTAAGCGACCGGGTCTTTTCCACCACGGCCACCAGGGTCTTTCCGAGCGCTGCCCGGTGCGCAGGAAGTACGCCGCGGATCTGGGCGAAGATGTCCGTGCAGATCAGCGGCATCCAGGCCTCTGCCGTGTCCGGCAGCGCCTCGGTCCAC
>CBFCZJ010000505.1:0-2455 GCA_965602445.1 uncultured Desulfobacterales bacterium
CCGATCTCCAGACAGGGGCCGAGCCGGGCCGCCTCCCGGGCGGTTTCGTACAGGCAGCATCCCTCGGTTTCCGTCAAAAACCCCTTGGTTCGGGCAAACAGGTCTGCAGGGAAGGACATGGGGTGGTATTGTCCGGGAATCTTATTGAAATATAAAAGAAATGCCTAAAATGCCTAAAATTGAACACCAAGGTGTCGCTTCGCTCCCGCTTTTAGAAAGCTGAAAAAGCTCGCCGGTTTTTTCCCCATTTTAGTCATTTTAGGCATTTTAGCTCATTTTAGGCATTATTTTAGGAAACATCGTCATACCCCCTGACCAGCACTTCCCGGGCTTTGGCCCCGTCGGCCGGGCCCACGATGCCCTCCTTTTCCATGACCTCGATGATCCGGGCGGCTCGGTTGTAGCCGATGCGCAGGTGGCGCTGAATCATGGAAATGGAAGCCTGGCGTGTTTGGGTCACCAGAGAGACGGCCTCGTCGTATTTTTCGTCTTTTTCCGCGTCGTCGGCCTCGTCGAGCGATTTTGCCGGCGCCTCGGTAACGCTTTCGTCGTATTCGGGGCCTTTTTGGGCCTTTAAGAAATCGATGATCCGGGCCAGCTCGGCCTCGTCGATGTAGGCCCCGTGAATCCGCTGCAGCTTTGCCGTACCCGGCGGCAGAAAGAGCATATCGCCGCTGCCAAGCAGGTTTTCCGCGCCGTTGGCATCGATGATCGTCCGCGAATCGGTCTTGGAAGAGACCTGAAAGGTGAGGCGGGTGGGAAAATTGGCCTTGATGATGCCGGTGAGCACGTCCACCGACGGACGCTGGGTGGCCAGAATCAAGTGAATCCCGGCGGCCCGGGCCATCTGCGCCAGGCGGGTCAGGGCCACTTCCACGTCCCGGGATGCCACCATCATCAGATCGGCCAGCTCGTCGATGACAATGACAATAAAGGGAAGCGGCAGATCCGGTTCCTGGCCTTCGACCGGCTTTTCCTTGGCGATCTTCTGGTTGTACTGCCGGATGTTGCGGACCCGCTTTTCCGACAGCAGTTCGTAGCGCCGCTCCATCTCGCTCACGGCCCAGAACAGCGCATTGGTCGCCTTTTTGACGTCCGTGACCACCGGGGTGATCAAGTGGGGGATGCCGTCGTAGTGATTGAGTTCGATCCGCTTCGGGTCGATGAGAATCATCCGCACCTTGTCCGGCGGCGCCTTGTAAAGGAAACTGCAGATCATGGCGTTTAAGGCCACGCTTTTTCCGGTTCCGGTGGCGCCGGCGATGAGCAGATGGGGCATCCGGTCGAGCTCGGCCACCACCGGGTTGCCCACGATGTCTTTGCCCAGGCAGAGGGTCAACGGGGATTTGGACTTCTCGAACACCGAAGAGACGACGATCTCCTTGAAACGAACCAGCTGACGGTCGGTGTTGGGAATTTCGATGCCGATGGCCGCCTTGCCCGGGATGGGAGCCACGATCCGGATGCTGGTGGCCCGCAGCGCCAGAGACAAATCATCGGATAGGTTCACGATCCGGTTGATCTTGACCCCCGGCGCGGGCTCGTATTCGAAGGTGGTCACCACCGGCCCCGGGGAAACCGAGACCACCTGCCCGGCGACGCCGAAGTCCTCCAGCTTCTTTTCCACAAGCTTGCTTTGCATTTTCAGGTTGTCGTCGTCGGCCGACACCGGTCGGTGTTCCGGCCCATCGAGGAAGCTGACCGAAGGCAGCTGAAAGCTGGCCTCCGACCGCATGAATTCGAAGACTTCCTGCTTGGGCGCCGGTGCGTCCTTTACCGGCTTGGGCTCCGGAACCTGAATCCTGACCTCCTGCCGCGGCTCCTTGACCCGCTTTTTCTCCGCCAGGGTCCTTTTTTTGACCTTCTGACGCCGCTCCTTCCACTTGATCCAGAGGGTCCGGATCCGGTCGACGCCGAAGAAACCGGCATGGACCGCACGCCGGCCGAATTGAACCAGGGAAAAGCCGGTGGCCAGGATAAAGCCGACGAGCCACAGCACCGCGAGCACGAGGGCCGACCCGGTCGAATTGGCGTACCGGACCAGAAAGGACGCCAGCGGAATCCCGACGATGCCGCCCGCGGAAAAGCGGCTGCCAAAGAGGATGTAGTGCTGCTGCTGAAGCGAGAGCAGGCTGCCGGTGGTGATCACCAGCAGAATCCCGCCGCCTGCGGTCAGGGCCAGGACGCGCTTCGGGCTTGGATGGCCGGAAAAAATGTGGACGGAAGCCAGCAGCAGCAGGGCGGGGATCCAGAAGGCGCCGACACCGAACAGTCCCACCAGGATGCCGGCCACCTGGGCCCCGACCCAACCGAACAGATTGTGGATCTGGCCCGCCGCCCCGACGTTGTGGATCGAAGGGTCCCGGGGGCTGTAGGAGATCAGGCTGATCAGCGTGAAGATGACCAGGAAGAAAAGAAATATGCCGATAATTTCTCTGCGCATTGCCCCCCGAGG
>CBFCZJ010000506.1:0-2447 GCA_965602445.1 uncultured Desulfobacterales bacterium
ATTGCGTCAGCTTTTTGTTCTTCGGCGGCGAAGCCGCCGACAGTAAATACGCGCAGCGTATTTACCGGCACAGGGCGATCACCGCCCGTTCCAGGATCATGCGCGGGTTTCCTCCGCCGGTCTTGATCCGCTCATCGGCCCGGGCCGCCTCTTTCAGGGCATCGACAAGCTCCGGCAGAGTAAACCGCTCGGATTTTTGCATCAGCATGAAAATCGGATAGGGGTTTTTCGGGTTCGGCACCGCGCGAAGGTCGGTCTTGTGCTTCTTTGACGCCCCTTTTTTTTTCGACACCGGCGCTGGGCTGTCCTGCACCGGTTCGGCCAGGCTCCGCCATCGCTCCAGGTCATCGAGCAGCCGGTCATCGTATGCCTGAAGCGCCGGGAGCACCCGGTTTTTAAACGCGTTGAAATTCATGGCAGGCTGCCAGATCCTGCCCTCGGGACTTTCGACGAAACCCTTTAGAAGAATCAGTTTCCGGAGCTGGTTCACCATAGCGCCGAGAAGCTGAAGGGGGTGTTCCAGCACGCCGCCGGAAAGGAGCGAATCGAGAAAGAACATCGCCCCGTCCAGGTCCCGGTCTGTCAGGGCATTGGTAAACTCGAAGATCGGATCTTTCTTGCTTCGCTGAAGCACCGCAAAGACATCTTCAGAGCAGATGCGGGTTTGACTGCCGGTGTAGTCGATGAGCTTTTCCAGGCTGCCGGAAAAAGACCGAAGATCAAATCCGATCATCTCGACAAGGCTTGAAAACGCGTCGGAATCGAGCGTTTTTCCCGCCGCATCGAGAATCGACGCCGCCCGTTTTCGAAGCAGCGCCTCCTGGGCCTGCCGGTCGGCCCGCCGCTCTCCTGTGGGCACGGCGCAGTCGATCACGGTGCCCACTTCCCGGATGACGGCATACAGGCGCTTGCGGCGATCCACCTGCCCGGTGGTGATCAAAAGGTGGTTGCCTTCAGGAAATCCTTTTTCCATGGCGGCCTGAAGCACGGCCTCCTCGCCTTGGTCCTGGGGTACCTCCAAGTGGTGTTCGAGGCCGTACTCGACGAGGTGATCGAGCCATTGGGCGTCCTCGCCTTCGACGCCAAGCAGCTTGGCGCTTCTTTGCCTGTCTTTTCCCGACAGATCATCCCAGGTCAGGCCCGCCATGGCCATGGCTGCAAGCAAGTGCCGTGCGCCTGCCTGCTCATCCCGGGCTTCTGCCGCCTCGCGGGCCTTTTGTACCCGTCGTGCTCGATCCTGGGCCGATAGAAACAGGCGTGCGTCGCTGACGGCGACCACCTTTTTTCCGGGCATCAGAGAATAGGTGTTGACCCGTTCCACGACTTGAAAAAGATCGGTCTCGGCGCCGTCGAAGATCTCGCAGTTGAGACTCTGGGTCCCCTCGGGCAGCAGCGCGGTGAGCACCGCCTGAAACGCCTCTTTGACCAGCATCTCTTCTCCGAAGATCAGATAGACCGGAGAAGGCTGTGCCGCCACCGCTTCGGAAAGCGGCGCCTTCAGGTTGTTGTAGTCGATTTCAGCCAAGATTCCGTTCCCCGCATGCCCACTGACCAAAAAGCGTTGGGGTCATTCCCGTTTGTTTGATTCTCGCATGAAACGCCATTATTGATCAAACTGGCCGGAATGACGAGACAGGAAGAGAATCCCATTTAGCGCATGTGAACTTAAGAACAAAATCGCGCAGCGATTTTATACGATAAATACGCGGAGCGTATTTATCGCGGCATTCGATTCAGCAGGATATGAAATATGAAGATTCCGATGCCGATGGTCACCGCACTGTCGGCAACGTTAAACGCAGGCCAATGGTATTCAGCGATGAAAACATCAAGAAAATCGACCACCCTGCCCAACCGCACCCGGTCGATCAGGTTGCCCACGGCGCCGCCGAAGATAAGGGCGAACCCGGCCCCCAGCCACCGGTAAGTCCTCGGAGTGTTGCGATAGAAGATGAAAATCAGGCACAAGGCCACGGCCGATGCAAAAAGAAAGACGATGTTTCGAACCAGGGCGCCCTGGCGGGCCAAAAAACCGAATGCCCCGCCCGGGTTCTGTACGTGGGTGAGATGAAAAAAGCCCGGCACCACCGGTACCGAGTCGTACAGCGGGATCGTGTTCAGAACGACGAGCTTGCTGAGCTGGTCCAGAACAATGACCAAGGCGGCAATGACTGCAAACCGGAGGTATTTCCCGGCGTCGGAGCCGGGTTCCTGTCCGGACCGGTCCGGCGGGTTTTCGCTCATGCACAGCCTCCTGCCGAAGCGACTTGTTCGGCACTGAAAATTCGACTTTACTGTGCCGTCATTCCGGGCTTGACAATCCTGCCCCGGACCCCGATCCGGGGGAATCCAATCTAATGATGAAGTTTCATACGAGCGCCGCCGCTGGCCGGTGGGATTCAAAATTCCAAATTCAAGATTCAAGATTCTCCGGCGGGAGATTTATA
>CBFCZJ010000507.1:0-2439 GCA_965602445.1 uncultured Desulfobacterales bacterium
GCCCCTAAATGCGTCCCCGGCAGGCGGAACCGCCAGTCATATTTGATGTCCATGTCCATGAAGGGCGAGACGTGAAACACCTTGTCAAATCGGTGTCTTCGCCACCCCGCCACAGGGTGTTCGCTGTCGGCAGCGGAAAGGACGTAGAGGTGCTCCTCCAGCCAGGGGGTGTTGTGCACCTCGGCCACGATGTCCTGCACCTGCTCTTTTTTCCCGTCGAAGCAGTAGTAGATGCTGACCGGATTGAAGCAGTGCCCGAAGTAGCGAAGATGGGTGAGCAGCCGGATGGGTCCGCCGGGGCGCTTGCCGGTTCTTTTTTCCACCAGGTTCCGGACCGCGTCGGCCAGCGGCACACGGGGATCGCCCAGGTGGTCTTTTCTGTCGAACCAGGCCAGGTTGGGCCGGGCGGCGGACCAAAACGGCTGGTCATCGAAAAGGTGCGGCAGCTCGTCCAGGTCCAGGTACATCATGAAGAGCCGGTACTGGAAGGCGTTTTTCACCGGGGAAAAACGCCTGTGGCGGACGGTGCCTTCGTAGATGGCGCTGTGGGGAGGTTGATGGGTCATTTGATGAAATTTTCTGAAGTATTAATGAAAAATGCCTAAAATGCCTAAAATGAACTAAAATGCCTAAAGTAAGGGTGGGTCCTACCTTGACTTAGGTTTGGTTGCCGAGTTGAATCGATGTTCTCTTGCCTTTTTGCCTTCCAAAAAGAACGCAATAAAAATCCTGAAATGGCGATTTCTTCATTTTAGGCATTTTAGGCATTATAGCTCATTTTAGGCATTTTCAATGCTCTTGCCGAAATGCCGGCAGACTTCCACCGCGCTTTTCACCCCGTCCTCGTGAAAGCCATAGTGCCAGTAAGCGCCGCAGTACCAGGTGCGGTTCTTTCCGCTGATTTCGTCCCGGCGCCTGCGGGCGGACAAGCTGGTCGGGGTATACACCGGATGATGGTAGGTGTACCTGCGGATGATCTTTTCCGGGTCCACCGCCTGGGTCCGGTTCAGGGTCACGCAGAACTCGTCTTTCGCATCGAGTCCCTGCAGGATGTTCATGTCGTAGGTGATCGCCACCCGGCCGGTTTCCTCGGGCGGGATGAAGTAGTTCCAGGCCGCCCAGGCTTTTTTGTGCTTCGGCAGCATCGAGATATCGGTGTGAAGCACCGTGTCGTTTTCCTGGTAGGGAATGTTGCCCAGAATCTCCTGTTCCTGGGGGCTCGGGTCGGCCAGCATGGAAATGGCCTGGTCGCTGTGGGCGGCGATCACCACCTGGTCGAAGGTTTCCGGTTCGCCCCCTGCCGGGGTTATGGTCACCTGCGACTCGGACCTGCGGATCTCGACCACCCGGCTGTTGAGACGGATCCGGCCTGCAAAACCCCGGGTCAGTGGCTCAAGGTACCGGCTCGATCCGCCTTCGATGGTGAGCCACTGGGGCTGGTCTTTGAGATTCAAAAAGCCGTGGTTTTTGAAAAAGGCGGCAAAGTAGCGCACGGGAAATTCGGTGAACCCGGCCGGATCCGCCGACCAGATCGCCTCTCCCATGGGGATGATGAAGTGCTCCACGAATTGCTCCGAATAGCGGTTTTCCTTCAGAAACTCGCCTAGGGTCCGGCTTTCGTCTCCTTCCGAGTCCAACAGCGCCTCGCATTCTTTGCGGAACCGAAGGGCGTCTGCCAGCATCCGGTAAAAGGAGAGCCTGAAGAAGTTTTTTCGCTGGGCGAACATCGTATCCAGATTGCTCGGTTTGAATTCGAGCCCGGTCCGGGCGCACTGGACCGAAAAGCTCATGTCCGAGTTTCTCCAGGTCACCCCCAGCCGGTTCATCAGTGCTACGAAGTGAGGATAGGTCTTTTCGTTGAAGACGATGAAGCCGGTATCCACAGCATAGTTCTTGCCGCCGGACGCCACCTCGACGGTGTTGGTGTGGCCGCCGATGCAGTCGGCGGCCTCGAACACCGTCAGCTGGTGTTCGTCGTTCAGAAGGTAGGCTGCGGTCAGCCCGGAAACCCCGGCACCGACAATGGCGATCTTCATCTCATTCTCCCCCTGCTTCGACCCGGGCTTGGTCCTGTCCGGTCTGTTGATGTTCGTATCTTTTCCCCGACGGTGACCTGATTTCCGCCGGCACCGGGCGCAGGTCAGAGATGATACCCATCTTTTCCAGCACCCGCAGCAGGTAGTAGGTGATGTCGATCTCCCACCAGAAAAAGCCCTGGCGGGCGGAGACGGCATAATGGTGGTGGTTGTTGTGCCAGCCCTCGCCCAGGGTGATCAGCGCCAGCAGCCAGTTGCCATCGGCGGATCGCAAGTCCCAACCGAAAATCGGCGCCAATTTACCCCCCCTTTTTTCCGATCACGGCAAAGACGGGATCGGAAAAGATTCGCTCCGGAAAGTACTTGTCGTCGACAGGCCGCGGAAGGCCTCGAACGGAAACGG
>CBFCZJ010000508.1:0-2410 GCA_965602445.1 uncultured Desulfobacterales bacterium
TATGCCGACGGTGTGCAGCCCGTCTGGATCGAGATCGAAAACACGGATGAAAGTCCGGTCTGGTTTTTGCCCGTCGGTGTGGATGCGCTGTATTATACCCCGCTGGAAGCCGCCTTTCTGAATCACTATCGTTTTTCCAGATCCGCCAACGAAAAAATGAATCGCCACTTTTTCGAAAACGGCAAGGATATCTATGTCCATCCGGGAGCCAGCCGGGGCGGCTTCGTGTTCACCAACCTGGACGAGGGCACCAAGGCATTTGTGGTCGACGTGGTGGGAGAAGACCAGGAGGTGAGAACCTTTTCTTTTTTCATTCCGGTGCCGGGTCTGAAAATCGACCACCGCACGATCGATTTTGAAAACCTCTACCCGAAATCCCAATGGCAGCACATGGAAGACGAGGAGGATTTCATTGCCTACCTCCAGACCTTGCCGTGCTGCACGGTCGACAAGGCCGGCACCAACTCCGGCGATCCGCTCAACCTGATCGTCGTCGGCAGCGGAGACGATGTCTATCATGCCTTCATTCGCGCCGGTTGGGACGAAACCGAAACGATTACCGCCGGCTCCGCCTGGAAGACCGGCATGTCGTTTCTGTTCGGAGGAAAATACCGCTACTCTCCGGTCAGCGCCCTTTACGTATTCGGCAGGCGGCAGGACATCGCGCTTCAAAAGGCGCGCACCACGATTCACGAACGCAATCACCTGAGATTGTGGCTGGCCCCGGTTCAATTCAGGGGAAAGCTGGTGTGGGTCGGACAGATCAGCCGTGATATCGGCGTGCGATTTACCCGGAAAACGCTGGTGACCCACAAAATCGATCCGGATGTGGACGAAACCCGCGGTTACCTGATTCAGGATCTGATGTATTCTCAAGGGTTGGCAAAATTTGCCCTTGTCGAAGGCTTCGGTGCTGCGCCGATCGAATCCCCGAGGTCCAACCTCACCGGAGATCCCTATTTTACGGACGGGCTTCGCGCCGTGCTCTGGGTCTCTAGCCGGCCCGTCGCGCTGGACGAGGTCGCCTACCTCGATTGGGGGAAGGAAGCCGAGTAAATTGGCTCGGTCTTTTCAGAAGCTGTCGCCGCTGCTCGAGGAATGGATCTTTCGTTGCCATGGCGAAAGGAGCTGGGACGGGAAATGGACATGAACGAGGCGAAGAAACCATTGGGAAAAGATCCCGTCGCTTGCCCCCAGTGCGACCTGCTGATGGTGTCGCCCCGGCTTGCCGGGAGTCAGCGGGCCCTCTGCAGCCGCTGCGGCGGGTTGATTCGTCGAGCCGGAACGGATTCCATCGACCGTGCGCTGGCGCTTTCCGCCGCCGCACTGATTCTGTTTCTGCCGGCCAACTTTCTCCC
Source organism: uncultured Desulfobacterales bacterium (assembly GCA_965602445.1). Taxonomy (GTDB): domain Bacteria; phylum Desulfobacterota; class Desulfobacteria; order Desulfobacterales; family CAFBRK01; genus JAIPEL01. The sequence goes on from CBFCZJ010000508.1 coordinate 1,359, forward strand.
GATTCTGTCGCTGAACATGCTGGGGAAGGTATCGGACGTCACGATGGTCGGTGCCGCGAAGGTGATGTTTTCCGGCGGTTTGCCCCTGGTGGGACTGATGGTGATCTTTTGCAGCATCCTGGCGCCGCTTGCGACAACCGGGCTTCTGTTCGTTGTGCTCGCTTCCCTGAGGGCCGGGCGATGCCCGGGCTTTCTGCCGGGCTGGTTCCGGTTCTACCAGCATCTCGACTCCTGGGCCATGCTGGAAGTCTATATGATCGCCCTGCTCGTTCCGATCATCAAGCTGCTCGACATGGCAAGGGTCGAGGTGGGGCTTGGCCTGTTTTGTTTCATCGGCCTGATGATCACCCATCTCGCATCGAAGGCCGTGCTCGATCGCGCGGCCGTCTGGGAGGGAATCGAAACCGCATGCACCCGATAACGGCCAAAACCGCAGGTCTGGTCCTGTGCCACGACTGCCGGAAACTGCTCCGATGGGTCTCCCCTCCCCAGGGGGAAGCAGTCTATTGCCCGCGCTGCGGTGCACCCATTCATCAGAGAAATACCGGAAGCGTTGGTCGGACATGGGCCCTGACACTTGCCGCCGCAATTTTGCTGCTCCCCGCGAACCTGTACCCCATCATGACGGTGGTCCACATGGGAGAGGGAGACCCCTCCACCATCATCGACGGCGTGCTGCTGCTCATCCATCACGGCATGATTCCCATTGCGCTGATCATTTTCACGGCCAGCATCGCCGTGCCGTTTTTAAAGATCACCGGAATCGTCGTTCTGCTGCTTTCCGTCCAGTTCCGCTGGCGGTTGGATGCCCGCCAGCGAACGCTTTTATACCGGATGGTGGAGTGGATCGGCCGCTGGTCCATGCTCGACATCTTCGTGATCGCCATACTGGCCAAGCTCGTGGAACTGGGCAGGATCGCCACGATCGAAGGCGGGATCGCGGCGGTGTACTTCGGTCTTGCCGTGATGCTGACCATGCTGGCTGCAAAGACCTTCGATGAACGGCTGATCTGGGACGCAGCCGATCGGAAGGGGGACCGGTAATGGAAGAA
>CBFCZJ010000509.1:0-2402 GCA_965602445.1 uncultured Desulfobacterales bacterium
CTGCTGCAGACCCCGGTAAATGATCCTGGCCGCGCCGTCATGCAGTTCGGCAACAATCAAGCCTACATGGTGGGCGACCGGGTCGTCATCCATACCCCCGGCAGGCCTGCGTCTCAATTTGTCTGCCGAAATGGAACGCTCGAGCCCGTCGAGGTGCAGCCCGATCTCGTGGAAGACGCCCTGGCCCAGGCCATTTGGCCGACCATCGCATACCGGGAAAAACGCTATCGGATGGGCGGATGGTTCATCGCACAGAAAAAAAATCGCTCGCCGCAATAGCATGCTGACCAATCGAACCATACCGGGTGTGGACCATTCGATTGTCTTCCCTGTGGAAATTGAAAGCCATTTTTTGTCTGTATCGAGTGTATAGGGGGACCGTGATAATTTTTTGGATCGGCTCGGCACTGTTCTGGCGGAAACCGGCACACCGTGTTTTGCCTGGGCATTGATCCCCAACCACGTTCATCTTCTCCTGAAAACAGGGCATGTTCCCATTTCCACGGTAATGAGAAGGCTTTTGACTGGCCACGCGGCCTATTTCAATCGAAGGCACCGCAGGCATGGAAAGCTTTTTCAAAACCGCTACAAATCGATACTTTGCCAGGAAGACGCCTATCTTCTCGAGTTGGTCCGCTACATTCACCTAAATCCCGATATCGGCTGAAGTCGGAAGGATACGATTTGGGCAAAATCGCCCGACGAGTGAGCCAGCTTACCGGAGTCGAGCAGGATCGGATATGGGCCGGGGGCAAGTATCCAAAAACGGTTCAAGCTCGGAGTCTTTTGTGTTTTTGGGCCTGCCGGGAGCTCGGCATGAAGACGATCGAGCTGGCAGAATCTTTGAAGATGTGTCAACCTTCAGTCAGTCAGGCTGTACGGCGGGGCGAACAACTCTGCAAAGAAAAAAGGTGGCGACTGATCGAAGGGAAACTTATAAACCAATAGACGTTATATATTCGCCGGAACCGAGAACAACTGGGCCTTTGCAGCGGTCACCGTCGCGTTGAGCGCCATTGCCATCTGGCCTGTCGTCTGGTTAAAAAAAATAAAATGGCTTTGATCCTTCCTATTGTTGCGGTTTTATTCGGCCTGGCCCTGCTCGTCTATGGAGCGGACCGGTTTGTGGAAGGGGCTGCCAATGCGGCGCGGCATTGGGGCGCACCCCCGCTTCTGATCGGCATGGTGGTGTTGGGTTTCGGCACGTCCGCTCCGGAAATGGCCGTGTCGGCCCTGGCCTCGTACGAAGGAAACCCGGGCATCGCCCTGGGAAACGCCTACGGCTCGAATATCGCAAACATTGCGTTGATATTAGGGCTGACGGCCCTGGTCAGCCCCATTGCCGTGCATTCGCAGGTGCTCCGCAAGGAACTGCCCGTCCTGATCGGGGTCACCGCCCTGGCCGCATTTCAGTTTTTGGACGGCGTTCTTTCCCGCATCGATGCGGGCGTGCTGCTGGTCGTCTTCTCCGGCTTGATGACATGGTCCATCCGGGAGGGAATGAAAAAAAAGACCGATGCCCTGGGCAGCGAAGTGGATATGGAGCTCGCGGGAAGGACCATGTCGATCCGACGGGCGATCTCGTGGGTCGTCGTCGGGCTGATCCTGCTGATCGCAAGTTCCCGTATTTTGGTCTGGGGAGCGGTGAAGATCGCCCAAGGGGCAGGAATCGACGATCTGATCATCGGCCTGACCATTGTCGCTGCAGGCACCTCTTTGCCCGAGCTGGCCTCATCGGTGGCCGCCGCCCGGAAAAAGGAACATGAACTTGCCCTGGGCAATGTACTCGGCTCCAATCTGTTCAATACGCTGGCGGTCGTCGGCATCGCCGGGGCGATTCATCCGGCTGCCGCCCCTCCGGAAGTTTTCTCCCGGGACATGTCGGTGATGGGGATTCTCAGCCTCTCGCTGTTTGGCTTGGGATACGGCTTCAAAGGCCGGGCAGGCAGAATCAACCGCATCGAAGGGGCGGCGCTTCTTTTGTGCTACTGCGGATATACCATCTTCCTGCTGTCCGGAATGTAAGCCGATTGCATGGCCGGCTATTGTCTTCCCACATAGGTAAATGCCTTGGAAGTCTGGCGGATGTGAACCTGGCCGTGGCATAGGTCCGTGCCACGGTACGCAGTGTCCCTGCGTCGATGCCGCAGATTGGCGCCATGGCCTCCGGTGTGAAGGCCTTGACATGCGCCCTGAGGTTTTCGAATCCGTCGATATAGTTGGCGGGGTTCGGAACCGCATAAAACGCGTGGCAATGCCGCGTGTAGACCGTGTTTTCGTCCAGGCCGGATTCGACCGTTGATTCATTGTCGGCACCAACAATCGCAACCATATCATCGGTTATGTTCTGAACTTCATAACCATCCTCGTTGCTGTTCGTATCTGTCCAGTGCCATGTAATC
>CBFCZJ010000510.1:0-2395 GCA_965602445.1 uncultured Desulfobacterales bacterium
AAAAAAGAAAAGCCAAACGGTGGGCAGCAGGAACGGCGCTGGGCATTTTTTTCTGGCTGCTGGTGCTCCTGCTGCTTGCAGCCATTTTCATCCGGTATTTGAACTAGCGCGGAAAGGAGAATCCATGGTCGTCAAGGGAAACGTGGGTATTACCGGCCGAAAAATCGCCATCTACTGCCCGGAATGCGGCAAACAGCACGAAGAGTTTCTCGTGGAAATCGAAAACAAGAAAGAGGCGGTCTGCCCGCACTGCGTCTCCTACTTCAAAGTGAAGGTGTAAATGGGCCTGTATCATCTGGACGAGGTCTTTCACCCCGGTTCGATCGCCGTCGTCGGCGCCAGCTCGTAGGGTGGACTGAGAGAAGCGAAGCCCAACAATACTCTTGAGGGCAAAGGAAAAAAATATGAAACTCAATGTCAAGGCCTAGGCGGCGGCGGCCGCCGTGCTCTGGGGGGCGGTGGTGCTGCTGGTCTGTCTCGTCAACCTTGTCTATGCGGAATACGGCATCGGCTTTTTGACGGTTCTAAAAACGATCTACCCGGGCTTCGATGCCTCGGGCAGTTTAGCAGATGTGGTAACGGGCACCTTGTATGCCGTCGTCGACGGGGCCATTTTCGGTCTGGTCTTCGGATGGCTCTACAACCGGTTCTCGACCGGCCGGGACGAAAAGGCCCCGGTCCAAAAGCCGGATCGCCAGACTCCCGTGGAACCATAAAACGTGCTGCCGTCATTTACTCATTGGAGTTTAGGATTAGTTTCGAATTTATTTCTGCAGCAAACCGTTAGGTAGACCCATGAAAAGGAAATACAAGTGGGGTCTCGCCCTTGGTGGAGGCGGCGCCCGAGGCATCGCCCACGTGGGGGTCCTCAAAGCCCTGGAAAAGGCGAATCTGCTGCCGGATGTGATCACCGGCACCAGCATCGGCGCGCTGGTAGGGGGCGCCTATGCCTGCAAGCCGGACGCCCCCGCCCTGGAAAAGCGGTTTTACGATGTGCTGGCCCCGGACAGCACAGAGAACAAGCCGCTGAAAATGATCGCCCGGCTCAACTGGGAAAGCCTTGAAGAATCGACGATCCTCAGCCGGCTGCGGCGCTCTTTTCAAAAAGAGCTCTTCGTGGGGATGGTCGCTTTTCGCAGCGGCGTCCTATCCGAAGAAGAACTGCGGAGCTGTGTTGCGGCATTTTTGCCGGATGTCGATCTGGCCGAGACCCGAATCCCCTTTGCACCGCTGACGGTGGACTTGCTGTCCGGCCGGCCGCATCTGCTGGAAAAGGGGTCGATCGTCGAGGCGGTGATGGCAAGCTGCGCCGTACCGGGATTCATGCCTCCGGTGCGCATCGAAGACGCAGTATTGATGGACGGCGGGCTTGCCGAACTGATCCCCGCCGAGGCGGCCCGAACCTGCGGGGCGGATACGGTGATCGGCGTGGACGTGGGCATCGACCTCTGTGATGCCTGCGAACTTTCAGATGGAATCGACGCCATCAACCGGGCCACCGAAATCATGAGCCATCACCTGGGAAATTCAGGCCGAAAAGCTTGCGACCTGTTGATCAAGCCCCTCGACGATCATGTCGCCTGGACCGACTTTCGAAGCTACATGAAGCTGATCCAACTGGGCGAGGCCGCCGCCGAAGCCGCCTTGGATGACATCAGGAGAATTGTCCGGAAAAAACCAGGGCGCAAATGGAAGATATTCAATTTCTTTTCGGAGAAGGAACCCTGCGCGCTGACTCACGGGTGAGGGCTTCATGGGAAAACAATACAGAACGGCTAACGGAGTATTTCAGCCATGACGGTATTTCTTCTAATCCTCAAACATTGTTGGGCTTCGCTTCTCTCAGCCCAACCTACGAGCTCATTTTCTTTTCCGGCGGCACAGCCGCCGCCAATGACGAAAATCGTTGCGCGATTTTCGTCATTCGGCTTTGCGCAGCGCTTCCTTGAGCCTTGCCTCGTCGTCGTGTTCGAGAGTGGTTTGCAGCACCCTGCCGGCGGAGGGTTCGAGCAGACCGACGACCTCTTTTGGATCGTCCATTTTGGTTCGGACGAACAGGGCCGATGAATTGGGCTTCAGATCGGCGGCCAGGTCCTCCATGAAGGCCTCGTCGATCCCGGCCTCCTTTAAGGCTCCGAGGATGGCCCCCACCGCCGTGCCCGTCATCCCGCCGATCAACGCCGTGACCGGGTTGAGGAGCATCAGCCCCGCCAGGGTCCCCAAGAAACCGCCGCTGAGGGCCGTGGGCGCGGTCAGATGGGTGGTGTGGTTGATCCTCACCTCATGTTTTTCGTCCACCACGACCACCACAGCCTCTTCCGGAGTTACCACGTCCTCTCGGGCTTTTTTGAGCAGTTCCTTGCGAACATCTTCGGCCCTGTTCGGATCGTCAAAC
>CBFCZJ010000511.1:0-2385 GCA_965602445.1 uncultured Desulfobacterales bacterium
GGTTTGCCGGGATTTCAGCCCTAAGACCCCATCAACGGCCGTCTCTACACGGCCTTGATGGCGAGTTTTGGCCGGAAGGAGAGCCGATGCCCATTGGCCGCCGGCGCCCAACCTGGCGCTACCTGGATAACCGCAAACGATTATAGGGATTGTCCAACAACCGTGTCATCGCTATGGAGCTTCAACGCACCGAGCACTCCGAGGCCGCTCAAACGGGACGGAATTCTGACAATCCCTACAATGGGGAATCCTGCCCCCCCAGGGCGGCGGTGGCCTTTCTGGCGCAAGCCTCGCACAGCTTTCGTTCTCCGGCCACCCGGGCCACCCGATCGGTTCTCTTTTGTACGTAATCGAGATACACGGCCGGTCCCAGCACCGCCCCGCATGATTCACAGCGGAGCAGCTTCTGGCGGTTGAGAATCGTCCCGCACAGGGACAGGATCCGTTCTCCGTCCCGGTCTTCGATCTGCATCGCCCCGGTGGGGCAGTTCGTCGCACAGGCGCCGCAGAGAATGCACCGATCTTCGGTCACCCGGAAATCGGTGGTCACCGGATGATCGAAGTCAAAATAGCCCATCTGGAGGGCGTTGACCCCCATCTTGTCCCGGCAGGTTTCGACGCACTTGCCGCATCGCAGACAGACGTCGCAGCGCAGGCACCGACGGGCTTCTTCCCGCACCATGTTCTCCGAATAGCCCAGCTCCACCTGCTGAAAAGTCGTTCGGCGCCGGTCGATGTTCAAAAGAGGCATCTCCGGCCGCTTGAGGGTCATCTTGGTTACGGCCGGCACTTCCAGGTATTCCACCCTGCCCCGCCGCACCGGGACCGGCGGCATTTCCGGCTGGGGAATCCCGGACAGATGGCGGTCGATGGCCTCGGCCGCCCGCTTTCCGCCGCCGATGGCCTCGATGACCGTAGCCGGGCCGGTGACGGCGTCTCCTGCGGCAAAGACCCCCTCCACGTCGGTTTCCATGGTGGCCATATTGGCGCGGATGGTGTTTCTGCGGGTCCAGTCGATACCCGACACCGAACTCATGCAGTCGGTGTCCACCTGCTGGCCGATGGCCAGGATGATGACATCGGCCTCCATCAGGTAGTCGCTTCCTTCCACGGGCTTGGGCACCATGCGGTCCTTACCCTCGACCTTCATCAGCCTGGCCTCGAGGCAGCGAAGCCCTTCCAGCTTCCCTTCACTGTGGACCACCTCGACCGGAACGGTGAGAAAGGAAAAGCGGATGCCTTCCTCTTCAGCCTGCTCCACTTCCTCGTGGTCGGCCGGCATTTCCTTTCGCGTCCGCCGGTAGGCGATGGTCACCTCCCGCGATCCGAGACGCAGGGCCGTTCGGGCCGCGTCGATGGCCACGTTGCCGCCGCCGACCACCACCACACGCCGGCCCGGCACCTCCCGGCGGCCCAGGGCGACCTCCCGAAGAAACTGGACCGATTCGACCACGTTGGGCGCCTCCTGTTCGCCGGGAATACCCAGCTTGAATGCCCGGTGCGCGCCGATGGCAAAAAAGAATGCGTCGAATCCCTCGTCCCGCAGTTGTTTCAGGGTGACGTCCGTGCCGAATTTCGTATTGAAGACAAACTCGACCCCCAGCTCCTGGAGCATGGCCACTTCCCGGTCGATGATCTCCCGGGGCAGGCGGTAGCGGGGAATCCCTAAAAGCAGCATCCCGCCGGCCACCGGCTGGCTTTCCAGGATGCGCACCCGGTATCCCTTCAGGGCGAGGTAGTAGGCGCAGCTCATGCCGCCGGGGCCGGCGCCGACCACACAGATCCGTTTTCCGTTGTCCGGGGCTTTTTCCGGGTTCCGGTAGCTTCCCTCGGACATGGCCCGCTCGGCGGCAAACCCTTTCAAGAACTTGATGGAAATGGGCGTGTCGATGCGGCCGCGAACGCACATGTACTCGCAGGGCCGGGTGCACACAAGCCCGCAAACCCAGGGAAAAGGACAGTCTCGCCGAATGACGTCGATGGCTTCGGCGTCTTTTCCCTGCCCGATCAAGGTGACATAGGTGGGAATGTCCAGACCCGACGGGCAGGTCATCTGGCAGGGTGCCGGCGCCAGGCGGACGCAGTCTCCCGTGGCGCAGTTGTGGGTTTCGATATGGCTGCGAAACACCTCCCGGTGCTCATCCAGGGCCGCCTGAACCCGCTTGGCCAAATCGCCGGACCCATCGCCGGCTTTTTCATCGGCCAGCTCGCCCGCCAACGAGACGAGGGCCGGCAGGTGGTCTTCACCGGCACGGCCCAGGGCGATGTCGTGAAGCAGATCCCGGATTTCTTCCGCGATCCGACGGCTTCTGGGGGTGGTCAGTCGATTCGATTCCAGGTCGGACCGGACCGCGAGAAGGGTCCGATGGACCGGGCAGCTTTTCT
>CBFCZJ010000512.1:0-2384 GCA_965602445.1 uncultured Desulfobacterales bacterium
TTCGGTTCGGTTCTGTTCGGTACTGGAGACCCTTTCAATTCAGTATCTCCGACTCCCATGCAAAAATGAAGAAAAAATTTTAGAGCGCTTGGGCCGGGCAACGGTAGATGAAATGAACAACTCAATGAATATTTCAGTAACCGCTGCAATCGGAACGTTATTCTGAAAAGCGCTCCAATTCGACACGTCCTGTATGGGAACGTTTTCAGGATGGAGATAAGAATATTTTTCCGCTAAAAAAATCCCCAACCCACTTGACCAATCGACCAGTCAACCAATCAACCATTCCGACCTCTACCCCAGGTAGACATTGAGCACGTCTTTCCTGGCATTGACCCGCTGGAAGGTCACCTGGACAAGGTCTTCCGGCTGTAGCTTGAGCCCCCGGGATGCCGGCAGGTCGCATTCCAACAGCGTGTCGGTGAGAAGGATCTGGTAGCTGCTGCGCTTCTTGTAAAGAACGATTGCCTCGGCCTTTTCTCCGATGCGTTCCGCCAGGGACTTGAGCATCCAATACCGGTGCCTCCGGAACTGGACCCTTCCCACCCGGGCCATCGGCTCCTGGAGCTCCCCGATGAGCGCCTCGATCTCTTCTGCCGTATAGGGGGGTTCCAGCCCCAACAGGGCCCTGACCTGCCGCTGGGTGACCAGATCGTAGTATTTTCGGATCGGGGAGGTCGCCGTCACGTATGCGTCCAGCCCCAGCCCCGCATGGGGCGCTGCATCGATGTCCAAAACGAATCGATTGAGCAGCTTCCGCTGCATCCAGTTTTGAAACAGGGTTCCTTCTTCTCCCTTGAAAAGCCTTTGCCGAGGGGCGGCCTGGCTGCGGAAGACGGCCGGCTGACGGTGTTCCTTCAGGAACCGGGCCGTCAACCAGTTGGCCATGATCATCAGCTCGGTGACCAGCATCCTTCCGGGGCTTTCCCGGTTCACCTGGTTGACCCGGACCTGTCCGCCCCGGTCGATCCATACATGAATTTCGGGCAGATTGATCTGAAGCGCGCCGGCGTCGAGTCGGCGCTGGCGGAAGCCGGAGGCAAGCCGGTGAAGGAGCCGGATGTCTTCGTTTTCCTCTGCCATCTGGTTCACGTCAAAATAGCTGAGCTGGGAATCGACGCGAATACGGCTGGCCAGAATCGTAAAATCGAGGACCTCTGCCGCAGGGGTCAACTCGACGAAAAGGCTGATGGCGGGGCGGCTTTCGCCTGCTTTGAGGCTGCAAAGCCCCTCGGCCAGCACCGGGGGGAGCATGGGGATCCTCGAATCCGGCATGTAAATGGAGCTTGCCCGGTCCATGGCTGATCGATCCACCGGATCGCCGCGGCGGATCAAATCCCCCACGTCGGCAATGTGCACGCCGAGGCGGATGTGCTTTCCGTCGGTTTCGATGCTCAGGGCATCGTCGAAATCAAGGGTCGCCTGCCCGTCGATGGTCATCACCGGCAGATCGGTCAGGTCCTTTCGGGGCGCATCGCCGCGGGACAGATCTGCCTGATGCACCAGTTTCTCGGCATGGGCATCCACTTCAGGGGCAAAGACGGTGGGCACCTCCAGCCGGATCAGGTCAACATTTTCATTCTGCTCGAAGATCCCCAGACCCGCCAGCACTGGAAACAGGTCCTCTGGATCGGCCATTTTCGCCCTGGAGAGAATCGCACGTCCGACCGCGTAATGGGGGCTTTCCTTCCCATACAGATACACGGATCGGAGAACATCGACCGCTTCATCCGAGGGGGGTTCCGAGGATTTTCCTTCGACGGCCCCTTTCAGCCAGCCGCCTCCCTCCTCGATCAGCCGCGTTTTATACTCGGCTTCCTGCGCCTCTTTGCGCATTTTCTCCACCTGCGCCTCGGTATAGGGGAAAAACCCGTCCTGCTGGAATTTGAAGTATCGCCGGTTGTCGAAAAATGCGCGCAGAACCGCAGAAGCGTGGTCGTCTGTGGGCGCGTCCGGAAAGCAAAAAACGGTCATCGTGTCCAGGTCGATAAACTGCTGTTCGGTGTTGAGAACCTCCCACAACTCGCGTACAGGCACCTTTTCCTTCAGGGCCTTTCTGCGGGCCGCTTTCTGGTGGAGCATTGCCACCAGTGCATCTCTTCCCGCATCCAGATCCAGCCCGTTTTGCCCGGAGTGAAGCACCCTGCCGGCCGACAGTTTGACCTCCCGGTTGCCCTCGGTGAGCAGGCGCAAACGCTGCTCATTGATCTCCAAAACGACCGCGCAGACAATCCGTCGGCGGTCGATGTATTCGATAATACTACCGGTTTTCATGACCGGGATCATAACAATGCCCCCCTCCAAAGTCAATTTGCGTCCGACCCCCATCGGATGTTCTTTCGACAATCAAAGGCTGGAAAACCCAGTTTTCTCGCGCAGAGACG
>CBFCZJ010000513.1:0-2379 GCA_965602445.1 uncultured Desulfobacterales bacterium
CTGCCTTTGTAATAGTTTTGTAATACCCTCCGAATTTCTTGCGGTTTTTCGGTCCTTCTTTTAAACATGCAGGCAAGCCGAAATCCTGCCGCCGTTTAGCAAACGTTGCCAGGCAGCCGGCACAACCGGATCGAAAAAGGAGTCATCCATGCAGCTTCCGCCGCTGAAAATTGGAGACAAGCTCAGCCGCCTGCCCATCGTCCAGGGGGGCATGGGCGTCGGTATTTCCATGTCCGGGCTTGCCTCGGCCGTGGCCGAACAGGGCGGGGTCGGGGTGATCTCTGCGGCCATGCCGGGCATTCAGGAGCCGGACATCGCTAAAAACAGTCAGGAGGCCAACATCCGGGTGCTGCGCAGGGAGATCCGAAAGGCGCGCCAGAAGACCGGCGGCGTCATCGGGGTCAACGTCATGGTCGCCTTGACCAATTTCGAGGACATGGTGCGCACGTCAGCCGCCGAGGGCGCCGATGTCATCTTTGCCGGCGCCGGTCTTCCCCTGGGCCTTCCCGGGCTTCTTCCCGAGGGGTCGCGAACCCGTCTTGCGCCCATCGTCTCGTCGGCCAGGGCCGCTCGCATTATTTGTCAAAAATGGAAGAGTCGATTCGATGTTCTCCCCGATGCCATCGTGGTGGAAGGGCCCATGGCCGGTGGGCACCTCGGATTTACAAAAGACCAGATCGAAGATCCCGCCTTTTCGCTCGAAAAACTGGTGGTGGAAGTGATCGAATCCGTGCGGGAGTTTCCAAAGAGCGGTGCGGATCTCATACCGGTCATTGCCGCGGGCGGGATTTTTACCGGTAAAGACATTCACCGGTTTTTGTCGCTGGGCGCCTCCGGAGCCCAGATGGGGACCCGTTTTGTCGCCACCCATGAATGCGATGCAGACGACGGCTTCAAGCAGGTTTACCTACAGGCCCGGGAGGAAGACCTGATCATTATCGAAAGTCCGGTGGGCATGCCGGGGCGGGTCGTGCGCAACGCCTTTATCGAGGAGGTCAACCAGGGCCGGAAAAAGCCTTTTGCCTGCCCGTTTCACTGCATCAAGACATGCAATCCGTCAAAAAGCCCTTACTGTATTGCCAAGGCCCTTTCAAACGCGCGAAAGGGACGGTTTGAAAACGGGTTTGCCTTTGCAGGCCAAAACGCCCACCGGGTTCGCAAGATCGTGTCCGTCAAGGAGCTGATCGACACGCTGGTCTGGGAATACGGCCAGAGTGCGGCCGCCAAGGCGGCATAGCCGGGGAATCTTTCCCCATGTGGATTTTGGGATGACTTTGACTCTATCATCAGAAGAAAACAAATCGGCCGGATCGGTTTTTGCCCCCATCAGCGGTATTCTTTCGCTGCTGGGCTATGGGCTCAACACCTTGTTCTGGGCGATTCCGATTCTGTTTCTTGCCTTTTTCAAGCGGCTTTTGCCCTGGTCTCGATGGCGAAGAATCTGGGACCGTCTGCAGAACACCATGGCCGACCTGTGGATTGCGACCAACATCGTCAACCATCGCGTTTTTTCCCGCACCCAGTGGGACATTCATCTCCCCGGGGATCTGGACCGCAACGGATGGTACCTTGTGATCGCCAACCACCGCTCCTGGGTGGACATTCTCGTGCTGCAGCGCGTTTTCCACCGAAAAATCCCGTTTCTCAAGTTTTTCCTGAAAAAGGAGCTGTTCTGGCTGCCGATATTAGGCCAAGCCTGGTGGGCCCTGGATTTTCCGTTCATGAAGCGGTATTCCAAGGGGTACCTGAAAAAACACCCGGAGCGGATCGGAAAGGACTTCGACATCACTCGCAAGGCGTGTGAACGCTTCAAAAAGCTGCCGATTTCAGTGATGAGCTTCGTTGAAGGGACCAGGTTTTCGGAGAAAAAGCAGGGCAGCCAGAAATCTCCGTACCGAAGTCTTCTTCGGCCCCGGGCCGGGGGAGTGGCCTACGTCCTTTCGGCCATGAACGGACAGCTCAGGCGGGTGCTCGACGTCACCATCGTCTATTCTGCACAGCGGATCAGCTTCTGGGATTTTGTCTGCGGCAGGATTTCACAGATCCGTGTGCAGGTCAGATCTCTTCCCATCACAGAGGCGCTTGTCGGAGACTACGCCAGGGATCGGGCGTTCCGGCTGCAGTTCCAGAAATGGCTCAACGGGCTTTGGGAGCAAAAGGACGCCTGCATTCAGGAGCTGCAAAACAAACCCGCTCGATGCCTTCCCCCGATTTTCCCCTTGCCGGCGGTCCAGCCGTTTCCGGTGCAAGCCCGCTCCCAGCAGATTCGATCAGAGGCCGGGGAGTCTCTCTGACAAAAAAGAGCCGCCATTGCGGCGATAGGGAAACAAGCGATGAGAGTCGATCCGGATCCGGCGCGGTACGCACCGGAGCATGTAA
>CBFCZJ010000514.1:0-2377 GCA_965602445.1 uncultured Desulfobacterales bacterium
CGGTTAAGACCCAAAGATTCATATAAATCTCCCGCCGGAGAATCTTGAATCTTGATGAAATCGTAAAAAGTCTCCGAAACCTTCGTCGCGCTTGATCTGTCCTTTATAAGTATTAGAAATTACTGGATTCCCGCCTGCGCGGGAATGACGAAAAAGGAATATTCGGCCTTTTTACGAGACCATCAATCTTGAATTTGGAATCTTGAATCCCGCGGGCCAGCAGCGGGGCTGACCTCTGACCTCCGACATCTGACATCTGTCTTCGCCTCCCAGAGGTGGCAAAATACTTTCGTGATGGAATGATAAAATGCCCTTGAGACTTCTCTCCCGAATCGACAACGCCCTTGCCCGGTGTGAGCAGGCGCTGGCCTGCCTGCTGTTTTTCGGCCTGACCTTGATCACCTTCGGCACCATCGTGGCGCGCAACCTCTTCGGGGCATCTTCCCAGCGCCTTTTGGAGCTTGCCCCGGCCGGCGTGCTGTGGATTGCGCTGGTGGGGGCTTCCCTGGCGCTTCGCCAGGGGCGGCATATCCGCCTGGAGTTGTTTCTCCGGTTCGTCCCGGCGCAGATCCGGCGCTGGGCAAACGCAGCCGTCGGGCTTTTCGGTGCGGCAGTGATGGGGGTGCTGCTCGCCGCCTCTTTCGGCTTTGTTCAAAATGAGCTCGCGATCTTCGGTCCCCGCGGATGGATTTCAGTGGTGTTCCCGGCCTTTTTTGCCGTCGCTGCGTTTCGCTACCTTTTAGGCGCCTTCCGACCGCGGCAGACCGTCGAGTCCCTTGAAAACCTCCACAGTTGAGCATTTCTTTTACATGCGTAAGAAAAATTCGAAATCCGAAGCACGAAATTCGAAACAAATTCAAATGACAAAAATTCCAATGACCGAAACTTTCCGAGGGAGGATCGCCGACAGACACTCTGACGGTGGCGGACCTGTTTTGTTTTTGTCATTTGAACATTCAAATTTCGGATTTGTTTCGAATTTCGAAATTCGGATTTCGGGCTTGCCGTCTTCGGTACCCCACAGGAAGTGCCGATTGTCGGCAGTCAGCAACCCTGGCAACCGGATACGATGGATCTTCTAACTGCTGCCGTCATTGTGATCATCGCCTTTGCGCTTCTGGAGACCCCGCTGTTTACGGTCATTGCCGGCCTGTCCATTGCGGCTTTGCTGGCGGCCGATCCGAGCCTTGTTTCCGTCCAACTCGTACTGATCGAGATGAACCGGCTGGCCTCGATGCCGGTGCTGGTGGCACTGCCGCTGTTCGTGCTGGTGGGAACGCTGCTCACCGAGACCGGAGCCCCGGGCCGGATCATGAATTTCATGAGCGCGCTGATCGGGTGGCTGCCCGGGGGGATGGCCATCGCCGCGCTGTGTTCCTGCGCGTTTTTTACCGCCTTGACCGGGGCCAGCGGAGTCACCATCGTTGCGCTGGGAAGCATTCTCTACCCGGTTCTTCGGGGCCGGGGCTACTCGGATCGGTTCAGCCTCGGTCTGCTGACCACCTCCGGCTCCCGGGGGCTTCTTTTCCCGCCGAGCCTGGCGGTGATCCTGTACGGGGTCGTTTCCCAGACCGACATCGGACAGATTTTCAAGGCGGCCCTGGTGCCCGGCGTCCTGATGATCCTGATGGTTTCGGCGTACGCCTTTTTCCACCGATACCGCCAGCCCGGGGGGCCGGCCCGGCCGGCGCCGGATTGGGGCCGGATCAAGAAGACCTTCATCGAAGGGATCTGGGAATGGCCGGTGCTTTTGATCGTGGTGGTCGGGGTCTACGGCGGATTCGTCACCATTGCCGAGGTGGCGGCCCTGGTGCTGGTCTACGTGCTGATCGTGGCCTGCTTTGTTACCGGCGAGGTTCGGTTCTTCCGGCAGCTGCCCGGCATCATGGTGGAAAGCGCAGTCCTTTCCGGGGCGATCATCGTGATCCTCGGTTTTGCGCTCGGGTTTACCGGAGTGCTCGTCGACGCCCAGGTGCCGGAGCGGATCCTATCGTTTCTGACTTCCGTGACGGAAAGCCGGATCTTGTTTCTGGCCGGCGTGAACGTCTTTTTGCTGGCCGTGGGCTGCGCCATGGACATCTTTTCGGCCATTGTCATCGTGGTGCCGATCATGGTGCCCATTGCCTTGACCTACGGCATCGATCCGATCCACCTGTGCGTGATCTTCCTGGTCAACCTGGAAATCGGCTATTCGACCCCGCCGGTGGGGATCAACCTGTTCATCTCGAGTTTGAAATTTAAAAAACCGCTCACCGTCCTGTACCGGGCCTCCCTGCCGTATCTGGTGCTGCTCTTGGCGGCTCTTGTCGTGATCACCTACGTGCCTTGGCTCAGCCTCTTCTGGATCCGATAGCAAATCCGCTGGCGCGTATTTGCA
>CBFCZJ010000515.1:0-2372 GCA_965602445.1 uncultured Desulfobacterales bacterium
TGCGCTCTTCTTCGCTCAGAAACTCGCTCAGGGCATTTTCGACCATGGCTTCAACGCTCCGGCTTTTATATGAAACAGGCAGTATTCCATAATTTTAGGCATTTAAGCTCATTTTAGGCATTTTAGGCATTTCCAATCTCCGCGCCTCGGTGAGCATTCGTTGATCTGAAAACCGTCACTGAAATTATGCCATCGAGCACTAAGGCTCATGGCTCCTGCCTATGGCAGTCTATAGGTGCCCATCGACCGCTTGTCAAGGCAGGCGCCCGGCGCTAACGTGGGTGTACGTGGATGTGGCTTCTATTGCAAAAGGACATCTCAAAAAACCGGTGAGGCGTTCAGGAGGCCGCCTCGGAAAAGCCGTGGCGCTGGGCAAGCTTGGTAAACATCAGGGAAAGTCCTGCGCCCAGGGAAAAGACCGATCCGATGTCGAGGTTGTCGTCGGCGGTTTCGTCGAAAAACAGGTTCAGGCTCGATTCCAGCCCGTCTTCCGGCTTCCAGTAGCAGATCATGATCGGTACCTTGGGCAGGGGGTGCAACACCACCGACACGTCCGATTCGAATTCTTCCGCCACCTGTTTGCCGCTGAACATGTGGATGATGTCGTCGAAAAAGTCCGTGCTGCTGTCGGCAAGCTGCTTCATCGGCTCTTCGCACCGCTTCTGGAACAGCGGATCGCGCTCTTTTCCGCCGGAAAGCTCCCGGAAGGGAACCCAGTTTCCGGTAGGCGGTATTCCCTTCCCATAGAGCACGTAGCTTAAGAAGGGGGCCGCCACCCAGGGATTGACATGGATGTCTGCAATGAGCTTTCCGTTTTTGTCGATGCTGAAGTTCTTTCCGAGTATCTTCACCGTGAGCCGGCCGTTTTGCACCCGGCCGCCGGTGCGCTCGCCCGCCTCGGCAAAGTCGAGGCGCGTTGCCTCTTCTTTGAGCTTTTGCAGGTAGGCTTCCCGCTCGGCGTCGGCAGCATTTTCACCTTTCCCTTTTCCTCCATACCGCTGCACGGTTTCCGCATCCAGCTTCGGGCATTCGTCCAGGCTTCGCCGGCCCTGGAAAACAGCGCCGGCAAAGGCCAGGCACGTCTTTTCTCCGCATTCTCTGCAGTTGGACTTGTCCAGCAGATTGAAAATTTCCATGGCGTTTTTCGGTCGGGTCATGTCGGTTCACACCTCCCTGTCCAGTATTTCGAAATGATGTCCTGTGAGAATATACTTAAAACTTGGAACGATCTTCAAAGTTGTCAACCGCACGATCCGTACCATAAGGAGACCTTGCCATCAGGCAGGGGCTGCCTTCCAACGGACAAAGTTGTTCTCGCAGCGCGGCGGTGTTTTCCGAGAATCGGAGGCCGGGTTGCTCGAAAGAACGACACCGGACGGATTTCGTCAAGAGGCTTGACTATAAAAGTAACAGATGTTACGTAACAATAGTTTTAAAATTAGACCTTTGCTGCCGGAGAGGATTTCCATGCCACCGAAACAGCGTTTCAGCTATGAGGACGTCGTAGAGGCCGCCTTTGCCGTCGTCCGAAGAGAAGGGTGGCAGGGCCTTTCGGCACGGGCCATCGCAAAGGAGCTGAACGCATCCACCCGTCCCATCTATGACCATCTCAAATCGATGCGTCATATCGAAGAGGAAGTGGTCAAAAAGGCCCTGGCCTATTTCGTCGAATTCATCAGCCGGGACCGGACCGGGGACAGATGGCTTGACCAGGGCCTGGGGTATGTTCTGTTTGCAGACCAGGAGAGGCATCTGTTCCGCTGCATCAACGATGAGAAACACATCCAGGCTCAAAAAAAATTCGCCCGAAAGCACTGGGACAAACTCGACGAAGAGCTCTCGGCCGATCCGCGATTCAAAGCACTCTCCAAGGCGGAAAGGGACCGGATCCGCATCGCCCGATGGTTCCTGATCCACGGACTGTCATTTCTTGTCAGCAATGGTTGGATCTCGCTGCCCCGCAAGGAAAAATCGGTGCTGA
Organism: uncultured Desulfobacterales bacterium; assembly: GCA_965602445.1. Taxonomy (GTDB): domain Bacteria; phylum Desulfobacterota; class Desulfobacteria; order Desulfobacterales; family CAFBRK01; genus JAIPEL01. Next base: position 1,982 of record CBFCZJ010000515.1, read on the forward strand.
GCGAGCAGGTGGGGATGCCGCTGCTTGATTTTCTGAAGACCGCAAACCAGGCCCTTTATGATGGGTTTGTCCAATCGGTCGAGCAAGGGGATCGATCCGAAGAGCCATGAGCCCGCCGCACACCGGGCAAATTTTTTTCTACTATAAGCAACATATGTTGTGCAACGTATGTTTTTTTATTGGCTTTGTCAGAGCGTTTCTTCTCTTGCTACCGAAGCCGCCGGTTAGTTGGGTGGGCAGGCAGACCTTTTTCCCGGAGAAACGATGATACCGGACCGGCCGAGCACCACTGCGGAAAATAACGCCGCCTTGCGAGCCATTGAGTCGATGCGGCCGAAGCACGAACGGATGTTTTCCGACCCGCTTGCCGTATTTTTTCTGCCCGACCGAC
>CBFCZJ010000516.1:0-2370 GCA_965602445.1 uncultured Desulfobacterales bacterium
CCATGTCAAAGGGCGGCTGGTTCCGGTGGTGAACCCCGGCCGTGGTGACGATCGCAACCTTGCTTTTCTCCAGCGGTTTGGCAACCTCGGTCCAGGGGATCTCGTCGGTTTCCATGGGGCGGAATGACGCGACAAGCTTGTCGGCCAGGGCCGGGATGCGGGCCGCCAAAAACGATATGAGCCGGTTTTGCATTCTTTTCAGCGTCACAGTCTTTTCCCTCCTCTTTCAAAGCGTCGGTTTCCGAATGATCCTCGCTCAAATTCTCGGAACAGACAATGATCAAATATCTACGCGCCTCAGCCGCAAGGCGTTTCCGATTACCGACACCGAGCTGAAGCTCATGGCGGCGGCGGCGATCATCGGCGACAGCAGCAACCCGAAGAAGGGATAAAGCACGCCGGCGGCGACGGGGACCCCCAGGGCGTTGTAGACGAAGGCGAAAAACAGGTTCTGCTTGATGTTTCGCATGGTGGCCTTGGAAAGGAGCACGGCCTGCACGATACCCCGCAGGTCCCCTTTGACCAGGGTGATCCGGGCGCTTTCCATGGCCACGTCAGTGCCGGTGCCCATGGCGATCCCTACCTGGGCCTGGGCAAGGGCAGGGGCGTCGTTGATGCCGTCACCGGCCATGGCCACGATATGGCCTTCTTGCTGGTAGCGCTTGACGGCTTCGGCCTTGTCTTCGGGCATCACCTCGGCGACGAAATTGTCGATACCTAGCTTTTCGGCCACCGCCTTTGCCGTGGCCTGGTTGTCGCCGGTGAGCATGACGATCCGGATGCCCTCGTTGTGCAGCCTTTTGATGGCTTCGGGCGTGGTTTCCTTGATCGGGTCCGAAACGCTTACGATTCCGACGGCCTTTCCGTCGACGGCGACGAACATGGCGGTCTTTCCCTCAGTGCGGAGCGATTCCGCCGCCGGCTCCAATTCTGCGTTATCCACATCGAAGGCTTCGAGCAGCCGCCGATTTCCCAGCAGCACCTGTTTTCCGTCGATCTTTCCGGAAACGCCCTTTCCGGTGTGAGACTCGAATTCTCCGGCCCTTGAAGGATCGATCCCCTTGTCTTCGGCGCCGGATACGATGGCCGCTGCCAGGGGGTGCTCGCTTCCTTTCTCCAGACCGGCGGCAAATGCGAGCAGCTCCTCTTCGTCCATGTCTTCGGCGGGGATCACGTCGGTCAGCTTCGGTTTTCCCTCGGTGAGCGTGCCGGTCTTGTCGACCACCAGGGTGTCGACGATGCGCATGGTTTCGATGGCCTCGGCATCCTTGAACAGCACCCCGAAGCCTGCGCCCTTGCCGGTAGCCACCATGATCGACATGGGTGTGGCAAGTCCCAGGGCGCACGGGCAGGCGATGATCAGCACCGACACCGCCGCGAGCAGAGCGTACGCCATGCTCGGCTCCGGTCCGACGAGGGACCAGACGACAAATGCGATCACGGCAACGAGAATGACCGCCGGAACGAACCAGGCCGCCACCATGTCGGCCAGCTTCTGGATAGGGGCGCGGCTTCGCTGGGCCTCTGCCACCATCTGCACGATCTGGGAAAGTACCGTGTCGGAGCCGACCTTTTCCGCCTCCATCACGAAAGACCCTTTTTCGTTGACCGTGCCGCCGATCACCGGATTCCCCTCTTTTTTCTCGACCGGGATCGGCTCTCCGGTGATCATCGACTCGTCCACGTTGCTGGACCCTTCCAGGACCTTTCCGTCCACCGGGACTTTTTCCCCGGGCCGGACCCGGAGTCGGTCGCCCGTCTCGACTTCTTCCAGCGGAACGTCTTTTTCACTGCCGTCGTCTTCGATTTTTCTTGCGGTGTTCGGGGCAAGCTCCAGCAGCGCCTTGATGGCCGCCCCGGTGCGGCTCCGGGCCCGTTGTTCGAGCATTTGGCCTAGCAGCACGAGGGTGACGATCACCGCAGCCGCCTCGAAATAGACGCCCACGGTGCCGTCTTCGGCCCGGAAGGCGTCGGGGAAGATTTCCGGAAACAGCACGGCCACCACGCTGTAAACGTAGGCCACGGCGGTGCCCATGCCGATGAGGGTGAACATGTTCAGGTTCCAGGAGACGATCGATTTAACCGCCCGCATGTAGAAGATCCAGCCGCCCCAAAGCACTACCGGGGTGGCCAGGACGAACTCGGCCCAGTGCAGCGCCACGGGACCGAAAGTCTCTTCCAAAAAACCGAGCCCGAAAAAATCCCTCATGGCGATGAGCAGCAGCGGTAGCGAGAGCGCGGCCGACACCCAGAAGCGGTTCCGCATGAAGCTGTACTCTTTGTTTTCCTCTTCTCCGGCCGCCACCGTTTTCGGCTCCAGGGCCATGCCGCACTTGGGGCAGGAGCCGGGGCCGTCCTGGACCACCTCCG
>CBFCZJ010000517.1:0-2364 GCA_965602445.1 uncultured Desulfobacterales bacterium
CGCTCACGTTGGGAGACAGCTTGACGATCAGGGGCCTCGACGTGCGCAGGCGAACCTCCCGGACGACGGTGTAGGCGGCTTCCGGGTCGACGCCGAAGGCCACGCCGCCGGCCTTGACGTTGGGACAGGAGATGTTGACTTCCACGGCCGAGACGCCTTTCGCCGAATCGAGCCGGCCGGCCAGTTCGGCGTATTCCTCCACGGACTTGCCGTAGATGTTGACGACCACCGGCACCGAAAGCGCCCGCAAAAAGGGAAGCTTGTCGCGGACAAACGCCTCCACCCCGACATTTTCCAGTCCGATGGCGTTGAGCATGCCGCAGGCGGTTTCGGCGATCCGCGGCGGCGGGTTTCCCATGGACGGCTGAAGGGACAGCCCCTTGACCACCACGGCCCCGAGGCGCTCCAGATCCACCAGCTCGGCAAACTCCCGGCCGTAGCCGAAGGTGCCCGAAGCGGTCATCACCGGGTTTTTCAAGACCAACCCGCCGATGTCGACGCGCAGATCAGGGGAGTCGTTCATGGTCCATCGCCTTGTCATGCCCCCCGGCAGCGCCGGCGGGCATGACTGGTGAACCGCTCAAAGCGGTTGGCTTAAAAAACCACCTGCACGTGGTCGATAAATTCGCGCCAGCGTTATTATCACGATTGGCTTCGCACGTCCACAATTGACCGGAGGCGCGGGCGGCAGGGAATCATCCAGTTGACATTCCCTCGGGCTTCCCTTAGTGAGGCCTATACGGATAAAGCCAAGGCCTGAGAGATCTGATGACAGACAGCCACGGGACCTTGCATCGGCAGCATCTCAGGCCCGGCCCCGGTCAGGGTTGCAAACAGGATCGCCGGGCTGCCGAAGAGGCATTCCCGAAATCGTTGTCATCCATGGATAATCAACAAATCCCCTTATATGTCGATCTGGACAACACCCTGATCTGCACAGACCTTCTATCGGAAGGTCTGCTGCTGGCCTTTCGGCAGGACCCGCTGGTTTTGCTGCGGCTGCCCTTTTGGCTGCTGCACGGAAAAGCCAAGGTAAAAGAAGAACTGGCCGCCCGTGTATCCCCAAAAGCGGAATTGCTGCCGTATCGTGCGCAAGTCCTGGAACTGCTGCAAAAAGAGCATGCTGCAGGAAGGAAACTGGTGTTGGCCACGGCCAGCCCCCGGCCGTGGGCCGAAGCCGTTGCACGACACATCGGTCTGTTTGACGGGGTCATTGCCACGGAAAACAGCCGCAACCTGAAGGGAGATGCGAAACTTGCCGCCATCGGCAGGCATGAAAAAGATGCCGACTCTTTTGCCTATATGGGCGACAGCGCAGCAGACATGCCGCTGTGGAAGCACGCCGGGGAGATTTATGCCGTAGGCGCAGGCAAACGCCTGAAAGTCCGGCTGCAGCGATTGGGGAAAAACACCGTCTTTCTTGAAGAAAAGCGCTCGCTGATCTATTCGACGCTGAAGGCGCTGCGGCCCCATCACTGGGCGAAAAACCTTTTGCTGTTTTTGCCCCTGCTGCTGGCGCATGAATTTTCTGTCCAATCGTTTCTGGCCGCGGCACTTGGTTTTATCGCATTCAGCGGCGCGGCTTCGGCCACCTACATTACCAATGATCTTCTGGATATCGAAGTCGATCGAACCCACCCTTACAAGCAAAACCGGCCTTTCGCCTCCGGTGCACTTCCCTGCGCGTATGGCCCCTTTCTCATCGCCGGTCTGCTTGCGGTCAGTGTGTTTGCCGCCCTGCCCCTGCCGCCGGTTTTCCGCGCCGGGCTGGTCGGCTACCTGGTGCTTACCACGCTTTATTCCTTCTGGCTGAAGCACAAGGTTTTGCTGGATGTCTTCTTGCTTGCCTTTCTGTATACCTTGAGAATCCTGGCCGGGGGCTGGGCCGTGGGCGTGCCGATATCAAACTGGCTGCTGGGGATGAGCGTGTTCCTGTTTACATCGATCGCTTTTGCCAAACGGGCGATCGAGTTGCACGAGACACCGGCCGATAAGCCTGGTTTTGTGCGGCGCCGCGGCTACAAGCGGGAAGATCTGGCCATCATCAAGGCCATGGGCGTCAGTTCCGCATACGCCGCCGTGCTGCTGCTGTCCCTCTATATCAGCGGGGACAAAGTGGTGCAGATGTATTCTCATCCGAACTTGCTGTGGCTGGCCTGCCCGGTGCTCCTATACTGGCTTTCTCGTCTGTGGGTCAAGGTTCACCGGGGCGTTCTGCACTATGATCCGCTGCTCGATGCCATGAAAGACCCCATCAGTGTGCTGTGCGGAGTCCTCATGGTAATCATCGGTGCTCTGGCATTATGAAGACCGTCCTTTTCCATCGACAAAAGCAGGCACGACATGTTTTTGAGCCTGGAAGAC
>CBFCZJ010000518.1:0-2362 GCA_965602445.1 uncultured Desulfobacterales bacterium
TTGTATTTTTTCATTAAACGAACAAGTGTCTGGTCGATTTTTGATGACTTAATAATTGTTTTCATAATTTCCTTAGTCTAACGGGATGTATGTATATTTTCCTGCATAACATTTAGCGTTTTATCGGTCATCCCGCCGAGAAAGTGCCCGGAACGGAACGTTAAACTACTAACTTGGCAAAGGCAACTAGTAGGTAAAATGTCAGCGGGATGGGCGATAAAATGTTGTTGAACTGAGCCGCTTCACGCCCCCGCCCTATGGGGTTTATATAGTTGGCTGTGGTCGTAATGGCAAGCCGAATGGCCTTTTGGATTGTTTTCTTTCGAAGAATTCATCTCAATTCCCGTTGCCCCAGGTTTCTTGGCCGGTGATTTTCTGCACCGGAAATTCGGTTCCGTGGTTTTCCACAGGGTTTTTTCCTCCCTTTGGCGCACCTCGGCGCCACCGCCGGCCGAAGCGGTTTTCTTCTTGCGCCTGTCTTGCCCTCCCTCACTGTTTTCCTTATGAGGTATCACGGTAAAAAACCGCCGGGATGCGGGCCTGTACCACGATTCTGCCCTTGCTACATTGCGGGCAGTGAGCAATGTCAATGCCCGTCACCCGCAGCATTGTCTCGCGGGCAGTCTCCTTTTTCACCTCCGATGACAACAGCAAGGGATCGATAACCCGGCGGATCCGGGCAATCGCCAATTTCTTGCGGTTATGCGCGAGAAAACCGAAATAGCGGATCTTGGTAAAACCACTCGGCAGCACATGGAGCAGAAAACGGCGGATGAACTCCTCGGCGTCGATGGTCATCGTACGCCTGGCGTGCCCGTTTTTCCTATCCTGGTAGACGAAGCTCACCTTGCCGTCCTCGATGGATCGCAGCCGGTGGTTAGCGATAGCCACCCGGTGCGTGTAGCGAGCCAGGTATCCCAGAACCTGTTCCGGGCCGGCAAAGGGGCGTTTGGCGTAAGCGATCCATCTTCTTTTTTCGGCCCTGGCAAGCACTGCCTTGAACTGCTCCGGGTCCCACTCCGCCGGCAACACCAGTTCGCCCTTGTCAAACAGGACCCGCAGTTGCGCCAAGTAACGATTGCGGAAGCAGGCGGCCAGGGATTCGAGACGGAAGAGGTAATTTTTCCGGGCCTGAATCCAACGGTGGTCTCGGGACAGCGCCCCGGCCGGGATCAGGCAATGCAGGTGAAAATGGTCGATCAGAGTCTGGCTCCAGGTGTGTAGCACCCCGATGAAACCGAGTTGCCCCGTCAAACGCCACTGGGGATCGGCGGCAAAACACTGCAGGGTTTGGTTGACGGAGCTGAAAATCAGGGCCAGGCAGAGCTTGCGGTTGTGGAGCACCAGGAGATTGAGCACATGTGGCAAGGTAAAGACGAGATGGAAGTAGCCGCAGGGCAGCAACTCCGCTTGGCGGGCGGCCAACCATTGCTCCTTGACCATGGCCTGACATTTCGGGCAATGCCGGTCGCGGCAGGAGTTGTAAGCGATCCTGGTGTGCGCGCAGGAGTCGCAGACTTCGACATGGCCGCCCAGGGCGGCGGTCCTGCATTGCTGTATATGGCGCGCAACCTTGTGCTGCTCGGCGCTGAAGTCGTGCGCGCTCCGGTATTGATCGAGGTAGCGGCGGAAGATCTCGGCCACCTCGGGTCGCTGTTTTCGCGAAACAGTCTGAACTCCCGGTTCTGAATTGTGCATGGCCCCCTCCTACAGGTCGAGAGGACTTTTAAGCGACGCGATGCGTTCAGGGGTGAGGTGCAGATATTTGATCGTCGTTTTGATGTCGGAGTGGCCAAGCAGGCGCTGGAGCACGAAAATATCGGTGCCCTGATAAAGCTGGTGGGTGGCAAAGCAGTGCCGCAGGGTGTGGATGCCGCGGCCTTTGGTCAAGCCGGCTTTTTTTTTGCGGCCTCGTAGGTCCGCTGGGCCGCACTGATCGACATCGGCCGGCCCGGCCTGGCGCCGGGAAACAGCCACTGCCCGGGGTGGAAGGCCCGCCAGTAGGCGCGTAGCGTCTCCAGACAATCGGAGGTGAGTATTGTATAGCGGTCCTTTTGCCCCTTGCTCTGTTCGACCCGGATCAGCATCCGGCTCGGATCACTTTCGATGTGACGGGGCTTGAGGTTAACCACCTCGCTCACCCGCAGCCCGGCGCAGTAAACCGTCTTGAGCAGGGCATGGTGTTTTAGATTGGAGGAGGAGTTGATTAAAATTCTGACCTCGTCAACGGTCAGGATCATCGGCAGCTGCCTGATCCGGGGCCGGGGAGGGATCGTAAGCCGCGTCTCGTTCCATTTGAGAAATCCGCGATAAAAACAGACCAGCCCGCTGAGCACCACATTGCAGCTGCTCCAAGAAAGCT
>CBFCZJ010000519.1:0-2361 GCA_965602445.1 uncultured Desulfobacterales bacterium
TTCAGATGGTTTTTCATGGCCCTTTCCGCTGCCCGGGCGTTCTTTTTCCGAAATGCTTTCATCAATTCTTCATGCTCTTTGATCGACTGGTCGAATCGTCCAAGCTTGTTGAGCTGCTGGGTTCGGTAGAGAAAAATTTTATCCTGAAGGGATTGTACCAGCTCATAGAGCAGCTGGTTCTTGGCAAGTTTTCGGATGTACTGGTGGCACCGGCCGTTGGCGGCCAGATACTTTCCGCTGTTTCTTTCCGCGTGATGGCGCTTGAGCTCCTGGTGGATGGCGTCCAGCTTTTTGAGCTCCTGGTCGGTGATCCGCTTGGCGGCAAGACGCGCGGCCTCTCCTTCCAGAAGCGTCATCACTTCGAAGATTTCCTTGATATTTTCGATGGAAGGCTCGGAGACGAAGGCGCCCTTGTTTGGAATGATATCGATCAGCCCCTCGGACTTGAGGGTGCGAAGCGCCTCCCTTACCGGTGTGCGGCTGATCCCAAGCTGTTCGCAGAGCTCTCGTTCTTTCACCTTCTGTCCCTTGGTCAATATCCGCTGCCGGATCATTTCCCGGATTCTGTAAGAAACCTGAGACTCGAGCGATTCAACCTTGATCGATTCTATTCCCATCGTTTCTTGATATTCCCTGATGTCAAGCATCGGCCATGATGCCATGTACCGCTCACCCCTTATTGCATATTTTATACAATATGCAATTTAGTCAAGCACTCTACCTGACCATCCCCGTCTGCGTCAAGATAAAAAATGAAGGGCCTTCGAAAAAATCCGCGTAACAAGTTACAATTTATACTATCATTGTTTCAACCATATATCAAGCCGTCGGTGCCGCCGGCAGATATCCCCCTCCTTGACCCTCCCACCGGATTCGGTTAAAGTGCTTTTTTGTTTTCACGCTTGGTTCAATCGATCCGCTGCGCCCGTCAACGGCGGGGCGGATGGGGCAACCGTATCGATCCGAAGGAAATCCGCCATGAGCGACACCGCCAAATTGGAATACCAGGGCCGCATCTACGAGCTTCCCATTGTCGAAGGAACCGAAGGCGAAAAGGCGATCGATATTTCCGAGCTGCGCAACCAGTCCGGTTTGATCACCCTCGATCCGGGATACGTCAACACCGGAAGCTGCACCAGTGCCATCACGTTCGTCGACGGGGAAAACGGCATTCTCCGGTACCGGGGAATTCCGGTCGAAGAACTGGCCGAACACGCGACCTTCAAGGAAACCGCCTACCTGCTGATCAACGGCAGACTTCCCAGCCGAAGCGAGCTCACCCGGTTTTCCGTGCTGCTCAACGACCACTCCCTGGTCCACGAGGACATGCGGGACTTTTTCTCCAACTTTCCCAGGGCCTCCCACCCCATGGGAATCTTGTCTTCCATGGTCAACACGCTGAGAAGCTTCTATCCGGAGCTGCAGACCATGGAAGAGGAGATCAACATCACCGTCACCCGCCTGCTGTCCAAGGCGCGCACCCTGGCGGCGATGTCCTACAAGATCTCCCGGGGTCACCGGGTCGTCTACCCGAGGCCGGATCTGGCCTACTGCGCCAATTTTCTGAACATGATGTTCGACTCGCCGGTGCGCCCCTATGAAATCGATCAGGATGTGGTTCAAGCCCTGCGGCTGTTTTGGATCCTTCACGCCGATCACGAGCAGAACTGCTCCACGTCGGCGGTCCGCCTGGTGGGCAGCGCGCGGGTCAATCTGTATGCCGCCATCTCTTCGGGAATCGCCGCGCTGTGGGGGCCGCTCCACGGAGGGGCAAACCAGGCCGTCATTGAAATGCTCGAAGAGATCAAGGTAAAAGGCGGCGACGTCAAGCCGTTTGTCAAGCGGTCCAAGGACCGAAACGACCCGTTTCGGCTCATGGGCTTCGGCCATCGGGTCTACAAGGCATACGACCCGCGGGCGCGGATCATGAAGAAAATCTGCGACACGCTTTTGGAAAAGCTGCACATCCGCGATCCGCTGCTGGACATCGCCAAGGATCTGGAACACACCGTTCTGGAAGACGACTGGTTCGTGGAGCACCACCTCTATCCCAACGTCGACTTTTACAGCGGTATCGTCCTGCGGGCCATCGGGATTCCGACGAACATGTTCACCGTGATGTTCGCCATCGGCCGCCTTCCCGGATGGATCGCCCAGTGGAAGGAAAGCCTGGACGACCCGAACTGGAAGTTGGGCCGCCCCCGGCAGATCTACATCGGCCCGCCCCTGACCCAATTCGTCCCTTTGGATGAGCGGTAGGGGACGCCGCTGGCGCGGCGTTCAGGGTTCAGGGTTCAGGGTTCAGAGGTTCAGAGGTTCTGGGTTCAGGGTTCAAGGTTTGAAGGTTTCGTAAAAAGGCCG
>CBFCZJ010000520.1:0-2348 GCA_965602445.1 uncultured Desulfobacterales bacterium
CCTCATGCCGGTGAAGAAATTTCTCGTGGAACTGCCGTGGGCAGGGGTCGTAGCCGCTCTGGCGTTCATCTCTTATCGACTGCAAGGGGTCCGTCTTTTGCTGGTCACCGTCGGACTCTGCCTGTTCATCACGGTCACCGGCTATTGGGAAAAGGCGATCATCACCGTCTATCTGTGCGGGATCGGCGCCCTTTTGTCCTCCCTGGGAGGAATCTTCATCGGCATCTGTGCAGCCGGACACCGACGGCTGACCGGTGCGCTGAACTTGCTGCTGGACACCCTCCAGACCCTGCCGGCCTTCGTATACCTGATGCCCTGCGTCATCTTGTTTCGCGTCGGCGACGTATCGGCGCTGATCGCCATCGTGGCCTACGCCATCGTCCCGGTGATCCGCTACACGCTTCACGGCATCTCCCAGGTCCCCACCCCGGTGTTGGAATCCTCCCGGATTTCCGGCTGCAGCATGCGCCAGCTCCTGGTCAAGGTGCAGCTGCCCCTGGCCCTGCCGGACATCGTGCTAGGGATCAACCAGACAATCATGATGGCACTGTCCATGGTTGTCATCACAGCCCTGATCGGCACCCGCGATCTAGGCCAGGAGGTGTACATGGCACTGACCAAGGCGGACATCGGCCGCGGTCTGGTCGCCGGGGTGGGTGTTGCGTGCATCGCCACGGTGACCGACCGCCTCATGCAGGCGTATATTTCGGCAATCAAGCACAAAACCGGCCAGACCCCGTAAAGAGTCCTGAAAATGCCCCCGTTCCCTGCGGAGCGGGCATTGCCGGGTGCAGAAAGGAATATTGCGTGAACTGCAAGGCGATCATATTCGATTTCGACGGCACCTTGATGGATACCGAAGAGGCGATTTTCCATGCGCTGCGTCGCACCCTGGACGAGTTTGGAATTCCGATCCCGGCAGGAACGCCCATGAGGCAGCTTTCCTGTCATCGCATGGAAGATGTCATGTCGTCTCTGGGCGTCGAGGACACGCAGAAAAAAACAACCTTTCTGGAAGCCTACCACAAGGCGTACAGGCGCGCTTTTTCCGAAAGCGCCAAGCCGTTCCACGGTGTACGCCATGTCCTTTCCCGGTTGAAAAACCGCGGCATCCGGATGGCTGTGGCCACAAACGAGATCCGGGCCAATCTAGACCGCTTTCTGCCGTTGACTGAAATGGCCTGCTTCTTTGAGACCACAATCTGTGTCGATGAAGTCAAGCAAAGCAAACCCCACCCGGAGATGGCCTTGACCGTCATGAAACGAATGGGGGTGCCGGCCGCCAATACGATGATGGTGGGCGATTCTTTTCTGGACATTCAAATGGGACGGGCGGCCAAGTGCAGGACTTGCGGCATCAGCCACGGCTCCCATGCAAGGAAGGAACTCGCCGCCCACGCCCCCGACTGGCTTGTGGACAACCTGGCCGCAATCGAAACGATTATCTGAGAAATACGGAGAATCAAATGGGAAAAAAAGAACAATATTCGTCGAGGGGAATCCTGCGATACGAATGGATGTTCGGGCACGGCTTTTTAAGCTACGGCGGGGCGGACATCACCCGCAGGCTCGCATCCCAGGTGGACTGGGAGCCAGGCTTTCATGTCCTGGATGTGGGCAGCGGGCTCGGCGGAGCCGCTTTCCTGTTGGCAGAAGAACACCGGGCGAGGGTCCTGGGCGTCGATCTGACGCCGGAAATCGTTGAACTCGCGCAGGACCGCAAGGCGGAGCATCCCCGGACGGACGCGTCTTTCCGCCAGGGGGACATTCACGACTTCGACTGGGAAGCCGACACTTTCGACGTCATATGGAGCCGTGAGACCCTTCTTCACGTCCCCCGAAAAGACGAGCTCTTTGGGAAATTTTACCGCTGGACTCGGCCCGGCGGATGCCTGATCATCACCGACTATGCCAGGCGAAACGGAAAAGGCAGCCTGAAGTTCGAAGCCTACGTCCGGGAGTCCGGGTATCCACTGGTTGACCTGGAGACTTATGGCCGCGTCATTTCCGAGGCCGGTTTCGAACCGCTGCACACGCAGGATCGGAGCGATCTGCTGATTGCCCAACTCGAAAAACAGATCGACTATCTGAAAACCCACCGGAATCGTTTTCTGGAACAGTTTTCAGAAAACGAGCTGGCAGAATGCCGGCAGCGCTGGCAGCTCAAACTCGACGCCTGCCGCAGCGGCGACATGAAATGGGGCTGGTTTCTTGGACGAAAATCGACCGGTCAGTCATCCTAAATCCAAGCACAGGGAAAGGAAATCGTGAAATGAAAGACAGCAAGACGAAAAAAAAGTATCTGTTCACCTCCGAGTCGGTGACCGAGGGCCATCCGGACAAGGTGG
>CBFCZJ010000521.1:0-2346 GCA_965602445.1 uncultured Desulfobacterales bacterium
GGCTTTTTTGAGCAGTTCCTTGCGAACATCTTCGGCCCTGTTCGGATCGTCAAACGTTGCTATGACCAGTGAACTCATTTCTTTCCTCCTTTCAGGAAGTATTCCATGTACGCCGTTTCCGGATCTTGTATATGACGAGATAGATCAAAATCAGGATCACCAGCACCGCCGCCAAAAGCAGCAGACTTTTTCCGGCGACCGCGTCTCCGGCAATTACGAAGGGTACGCCCATGGTCCCCTGAACCAGAAACCCGCTCAAAAAAAAGCACCGGAAAGAAACCCCGGAAAGCGCCAGGATGTAGTTTTTCAGAGTGTAGGACAGCCCGGGCACCGCCATGAATATGAAACTGAACCACCCGGCGCGATTGTCGGGTATTTCCGGGGGATGATACTCCATCTTGATCAGCAATCGCTTCACCCGCCTGCGGAGAAAGGAATTAGCAATAAAAAAAGACAAAATGAGGTGCACCGGTATGCCCGCGGCCATAATCAGCATTCCCGGCACAGTTCCGAATTTCACGCCCAGCAGCACCAGAAAAGCGGAAATGGGAAAGCCGAACAGAGGCAGAACACAGAACAGGGCAACGAACACGGCCGGATGGGTTTCTTCGTCCGTGACATAGGCCATGAATTCTACAGCCGGATCCCTGAACAGCCAGTACAGCACACCCACAAGACATAGTCCTCCGCCAATCGCGGCGATCAGATATATCTTTCTGCGGGCAAGCCTCATGCTACCGCCTATTTCCTTCAGCATCGAGGGCGAGTTCCACGAACACCGGAAGGTGATCGGAAGCCCGGCGCGCGGTCTTGGAAGAGAGCACCTCCACCTGCATCACCGAAAAATGGTCCGAAACAAAAATGTGATCCAGGCACAGAACCGGATAAAAAGAGAAAAACGTGGCCCGGGGCGATTTTCTGCTGCCATTCATCCGCTGGACGTCGGCAAGCCGCGCGCAGACCTTCCGGTAAACGTAAGATCGCCTGCCGGCGTTGAAATCACCGCAAAAAACGGTGGGTTCATTCTCGGCGATTCCGCCCAGCCAATTCTCGCCGAGAAGCGTTTCCACTTGTCGCCGGCGCTCCGCCATCTGCAATCCGAGATGGGTGTTGACCAGATTGACGGCTCCCCGCCCCGTCCTCAAACGAACCCACATCGCTCCCCGCAGTTCTCTCGGTTTTTTTGCCTCCGGGGCTGGAAACCTGCCGAATTTGACTTCCTCCATGGGAAGCGCGGAGAGCACCGCAAGCCCGTACTTTTCCTCTCCGGTCCGAACCACCGGGAAAAAAAGATGATCCATGCCGAGCCGGTCGGCAAGCCACTGTGCCTGATATATACAGGCGGTTCTGGGCCTGTCCGCGTCGACTTCCTGGAGGGCGACCACTTCCGCACCGGTTTCGGAGATGACTTCAGCAATTTTTTCCATGTTCAGGGACCAGGCAGTATCGATGCAGCTGTGAATGTTGTACGTGGCCAGCTTCAAGGTGAAAGCAGATGACCGACGGAAGTGAGGTGCCGGAAAATCACGGTTTGATGCCCGGCGCAGCAGCCGACGGATCGAACGGAATCGGCCAAAACGAATCATGTTCGCCTTCCCGCTTCGCTGGCCGTCAAAGGGTCGTCCGGATCGATTCCGAGCATTTCGAAAATCTTCATCCTCAGGTCGAGAGGCCTGAGGTCCTGCACTCCTTCTGCGTTGTTCGGCGGCATCAATAGAAATCCGCTGGTCTCTTCTTTTCCAGGCCCTCCGTGGGCGCCGTTTTCGGTGGCAAAGGTAACGGGGCGAAACCCGGGACGCCATCCGCAGATGACCAGGTCACCCGCTTTCGGATGCCGGCAGATTTGGGCGAGATCTTCGGTCACCCGCTCTATATGGGGGTGGTCTTTTCCGACGGCTTCCACGCCCTGGGCCGGCAGGGAAAAACTTCCCGCCCCGTTTACCGCCTCAACCGACTCGCTGTCGTGGTACAAAACCAGAGGGATGTGCGCCCTTTTCACCAGGGCCTCGGCCAGGGCCTTTTTGACCTCACCTTTCAGGGCCATGGGAAAATAGATGTGTCCGATGGGTCCCAAGGCCTCGACCCGGACGTTGTCGGCGGCAATTGGGCCATTTTCATGGAATGCGGCTTTCGGCTCGCCTTTGGACCAAAGCCCACGGGCCCGGTCGGCGGAATAATTCTTCTCGGTTCCGGCTTTTTTCGAACGGATCGACCCGCCTCCGACGTCAACGCTGGAAGCAACCTCGGCCACCGCCTCCTGGATGGTCTTTCCGTGCCGTTTCTCGTATGCGCCGACGGCCTCCTGGCCGTGATCCGAGTAGACAATCAATCGGTAGCCTCTGCATT
>CBFCZJ010000522.1:0-2325 GCA_965602445.1 uncultured Desulfobacterales bacterium
GCCTCCGTGCCGTTCATGCAGGCACGACACGGAGGTCGTGCCCTACAAAAACCCCCGGCATTGACGTAGTTTCATACGAGCGCCGCCGCTGATCGTGAGGCGGTCAGTTTGATCAAGCTTGAAACTTATGTCGAAGCCTCTGCCGGTGGAGGGACGCGCTCTGTCGCGTCCGTGTTGCCGGTAATGAACAAAAGCCGGCCACGACGGAGCGTGGCCCTCCAACCACCAAGACCCAAGGCGGGGGCAGATCGGTTTTTACCGCCGGCCTCGCGCCGAAGTTTCATAAGAAGAGCCTGTATCAAGACAAAATGACACACAACTGTCTCTTGATAATATTCTGAGACACCCCCGGCCGGCCAAAAATGTTTTTTTTTAGGCAACCTATTATAATTTTTGAGAATTAAAAAAAAATCGGCAGCAATGCCACCGATGGCATACTATTTGTAGGCATATTCGCACAAATCAGGGTCAACAAATCGATCTTCACCCGATCCCATTATCAACCGAAACGTTCATAAAGGAGGAAAAACATGAGTCAGACGGAACAAGATCTGTGGGAAGCGTTTGCCGGAGAGTCCCAGGCCAATCGGAAATACCTCGCTTTTGCCCAGAAGGCCGATCGGGAAGGATATCCCCAGGTCGCCAAACTGTTTCGGGCCGCAGCCGAGGCCGAAACCGTTCACGCCCATGCCCATCTGCGGACCCTCAAGGGGATCAAAGGGACGGTGGAAAACCTCAAAGAAGCCGTCGCCGGCGAAACCCACGAGTTCAAGGACATGTATCCGGATATGATCGAACACGCCAAGGCCGAGGGCAACACCGCCGCCGAGCGCAGCTTCACCTACGCCAACGAGGTGGAAAAGATCCATGCAGGCCTCTATCAAAAGGCCTTGGACAACCTTGACGCCTTGGAAGAGGCCGATTACTACGTGTGCAGCGTCTGTGGATATACCTGCGAAAACGAGCCGCCGGAAACCTGCCCGGTCTGCGGGGCAAAGGCAAAGGCGTTTTTCGAGGTCAAATAAAATCGCTGGCGCGCTTTTATAAGCGGCGGCTGCGCCGCCGGGAAAGATCAAAAACCATACAAACGCTTACCCAGAGAGGAACTGAGATGGATAAATGGGAATGTCCGTGCGGGTATGTGTACGATCCGGCCGAAGGCGACGCGGAACGAGGAATCCCCGTGGGTACGGCCTTCGAGGACCTTCCGGACGATTGGGTCTGCCCGCTGTGCGGCGCGGAAAAAGAATATTTCGAGAAAATGGACTGACTCCGGCTGGCGCCGGACTCAGTCCATTTTCTTTGCAAAAAAAACTATAGAACAACGGGTGAAAAATGACCGGCCCCGGTATGGACAGAGTACATGCTCCGCCTACCCGGGCCTTCACCCGCTGAACCTTTGAACCCTTGAACCCTGAACCCCTGAACCCTTGAACCCCTGAACCCTTGAACCCTGAACCCATACCAGTTGTCATTGTAACGGGCGCCTCCCGGGGCATGGGAAGGGAGATTGCCCGATGGCTGGCGTCGGCCGGCGCGGCGGTGGTGTGCGCGGCACGTTCGACCGATAGGATCGAGAAGTTGACAGGGTTGATCCGAAACGTCGGCGGCAGTGCCCTTGCAGTTTCTCTGGATGTCTCAAAGCGGCAGCAATGCGAGGAAATGGTTGAAAAAACCGTCTCCACGTTCGGTCGCATCGACGGCCTTGTAAACAACGCCGGGGTGCTGGACCCGGTCGCGCCGCTGGCCGATGCCGATCCGGACCAGTGGCGATACAACCTTTCGGTCAATCTTCTGGGGCCCTTCTACCTGATTCAGGCCGCCCTGCCCTGCTTGCGCGACGCCCGCGGAAGGGTGGTCAACATCAGCACCGGCGCCGCGGTCAAGGTGATCGAAGGATGGAGCGCCTACTGTGCCGCCAAGGCCGGGTTGGCCCATCTGACCCGGGTTCTTGCGGCAGAAGAGCAGCAAATCACCGCGGTTTCCCTGAGGCCCGGCGTGGTGGATACGGCCATGCAGGAAAGAATCCGTCAGGTGGGCCCGAAAATGATGCCGCCTCAAAAGGCGGCCTACTTTCAGGAGCTGAAAGACGGGGGAAAGCTGGAAGCGCCTTTCGTGCCGGCGCGTTCGGCCGCCTGGCTGGCCCTGCACGCTCCTGCCGACTGGAGCGGAGAACTGCTCGACTACGACGACCCCCGGATCACCGAACCTGCCCAAAATGCGTTTCCGGAGACCCTTGAGTAGCTTCACTGACGATTGCGCGGCCATGTTCACCGAGGCGCGGAGATTGGAAATGCCTAAAATGCCTAAAATGAGCTTAAATGC
>CBFCZJ010000523.1:0-2321 GCA_965602445.1 uncultured Desulfobacterales bacterium
TGTCCGTATCCCCGGCGCCGACCGAAATAACGTTATGAGAGTCGTGGGCCACGCTGGAGGCCAGGGCGCCTTTTTTGAGTCCGAACCCCCGGACGAAACCGATCCCGGTCCCGCCCTTGCCGCTGTATCGCTCCACCACGGCCAGCTTCAGGAGATCTTTTGCGGCATCGGCCTCGACCCGACCGTTTGCGATGCGGGCGGTTGCCGTCCGGCAGCGGGTCATCACCTGCCCGGGGACCAGTTCAATGACCCGAATAGTGTCTCCTGCGGCCGGCACTGAAAATTTCACCCCCTGTGGATCGAGATTCATGACCCGTGGCAATTCCGGCAGCGGCGGTATTTGGACCTCTTCGCACATCCGGCCGTTTTCGGCAACGAGTTCGCCGCGGCAGAACACCAGTTCCATCCGCGGTTTATTCAGGTCGGCAAAGACCACCAGGTCGGCCCTTTTGCCGGGCGCAACAGCACCAGCCGTCTTCAACCCGAAGGCCTCTGCCGGATTCAAGGTGGCCATCTGCAAAGCCACCAGCGGATCGAGGCCGAGAGAAACCGCCTTTCGGATTAGGGCGTCCACATGACCATCGTCCATCAAATCATGGGGGTGCCGATCGTCGGTGCACCACATCATCCGGCGGCAAGTCCGCTCGTCGACCAGGGACAGCAGATCTGCCAGGTTTTTGGCGCCGGTTCCCTCGCGAATCAGTACATACATGCCGAACCGGAGTTTTTCGGCGGCCTCTTCGACACCGGTGCACTCGTGATCCGTGCCGATGCCGGTGGCCAGGTAAGCCTGAAGCGCCCGGCCTGAAAGCCCGGGCGCATGGCCGTCCATCGATTTTCCCCGGAATCGGCAGCAGTCGATCTTGTCCAAAACCTCCGGATCTGCCGCAACCACCCCGGGAAAATTCATCATCTCTCCGAGGCCAAGAACCCCCCTGCGGTCTAAAAGCGGCGCCAGATCCGCAGCCGAGATCGTTGCACCGGCGGTTTCAAGGCCGGTGGCCGGGACGCATGACGGAACCATGTAATCGATCCGAATCGGCTGCCCCTCGGCAGCCGCAAGCATGTAGTCGATGCCGGCGACGCCGAGTACATTGGCGATCTCGTGGGGATCGGCCACCACCTGGGTGGTGCCGCAGGGGGCAACGGCCTTCGCAAACCCTGCCACCGAAACCATGGCGCTCTCGATATGGACATGGGCGTCGATGAGGCCGGGGGCGACGAACCGCCCTTTCAGGTCGATTCGCTCTTTTCCCTGGTACCGGCCGATGCCGGCGATGACTCCGCCGGCGATCGCGACATCGCCTTCAAAGATCCTCCGGGTGAACACGTCGATGATCCGGCCGCCGGCCAGAACTAGGTCCGCAGGCCGGTCCCCCCGGGCCGTTTCGATCAGCCTCCGAAGCTGTCCTGTCATCGACCGTCTTTTCATCTCTTCTTTACCCCCCCGATGCGCCGGCACCGGGCGGAAACCCGATCCAAAAGGTCTTTTAGATCGACGGTAAGAAGCCTTCGGTCCCGGACCACAAAACGGCCGTCGATCATGACATCCTTCACATCAGCCCCCCGGGCCGCATAGACCAGGTGCGACACGGCCCGGTACAGCGGAATCATATGCGGCGCATCGGTGTCGACGATCACCAGGTCGGCCCGTTTCCCGATCTCGAGGGACCCGATCTCTTCACCGAGGCCCAGGGCCTTGGCCCCATCGATGGTGGCCATCTTCAGGACCTGATCTGCGCTGAGAACGGTCGGGTCCAGGGTGCTGACCTTGTGAAGTTTGGCGGCAGTGTCCATCTCGGAAAACAGGTCCAGGTCGTTGTTGCTGGCACAGCCGTCGGTTCCCAGCCCCACGCAGATACCGGCGTCGAGCATTTTCGGCACCGGTGCGATGCCCGAAGCCAGCTTCATGTTGCTCTGGGGGTTGTGAGAGACCGGGCAGCCTGTTTCTGCCAGAATTCGGATGTCTTCTTCGTCCACCCAGACGCCGTGGACCACCAGGGTGTCTTCATCCAGGATACCGAGTCGGTCAAGATACGCCACCGGAGAAAGGCCGTGATCGGCGTGCATCTGTTCGACTTCGGACCGGGTTTCTGCCACGTGGATTTGAAACAGCACCCCGTGCCTTCGGGCCGCTTCCTTGGCAGATGTCAGAGTCCTTTCCGAGCAGGTGTAAGGGGCATGGCAGAACACCGAGGGGTGAATTCGGGGATGCGCCCCGCCCCATTTTCCGACGAAGTCCTCGGCGACGGAAACGTTGCGGGCCGGATCCGGCACCCCGGGGGCCGGAAAATCGATGACCCCCTGCCCCAGCACCGCCC
>CBFCZJ010000524.1:0-2321 GCA_965602445.1 uncultured Desulfobacterales bacterium
TCGCCAGGCTCTCCAACGGCCTCATCTCGGTCTTTCAGTCGGCCACCGTGGGGGTGGGCGTGACCGTCGGCTTCGGTGAATTTCTCGACCCGTTCAACGACCTGATCGAGCGGTTTTCGTTCGTCATGCTCCTGAGCACCGCCTCTTTGGGCATCCAGAAGGTGCTGATGGAAATCGGCGCCTGGCTCGGCCTGAGGATCCTGCTCTCTGTTTCGATGCTGTTTCTGCTGATCGGCACGTGGCTGCCGCGCCTGTTCAACATCGACCTGTCCGGCATCGGTGTGAAACTGCTGCTGGTCGCCCTGTTTGTCCGGTTCCTGATTCCGGTCGTCGGCGTCGCCGGAAACACGATCGACGGCCTCTTTTTGGAAGCCCGCTACGAAGAATCGATCCAGGCGGCAAAAGAAATCAACGAAAGCGTCGATCTGGATGACATCACGGGTGGAAACCTCAGCGCCGAAGCAAGGGAAGAGGCCGGGTTCTTTGATAAATTTCGCCAAATGACCGACACGGCCGCGTTGAAGGCAAAATTCGAGGCCGTCAAGGAAAAATTGGCGGATCTGGTTCCCAGGCTGATCGACTTGATCGTCGTGTTCATGATCCAAACCATCCTGCTGCCGTTGATCGTTCTGTGGATCATGGTGTACCTGTTCAAACAGATCGGCGGGAGTTTTTCTGAACGCCCCTATCCGGTGAGACGGTTTGCGGTGTGACGGGGCCTGATGTCGGAGGTCGGAGTTCGGATGTCGGATGTCCGATGTCGGAAGAAAAGCGATGTCAAAAGCCAGCCTCGCCGTCCCGTTCCCGAACGGGATTTGATCAATCATGAAACTTCTACGGCCGTCATTCCGGGCTTGACAAGCCTGCCCCGGACTTGATCCGGGGGAATCCAGGTATTTCTGGATCCCGGCTCGGAGTTTATCCCGCACTTGATGCGGGGCTTCGCTGCGGCCGGGATGACGGACTGGGAATCTTGAATTTTGAATCTGGAACCTTGAATCCGCCCGGTAAGCGGCAGGGCTGACATCTGACATCGAGGACTTCCCATGGCACACCCTGCGGACAACTACCGGCGGCTCCGGCCGGAGCAAGATCGTGGTCATGGAGGTCTACGGCTGGTTCGATACCACCCTGATCGGCAGATAACCTTCCTGTTGCGAAACGATCCTCGAGAACTATATTTCAACCATACACAGACGGTATCCTCAACCAGGAAAGAAACCGCCCATGAACGTCGTTTTTCTCTCTCCTCATTTTCCGCCCCACTACTTCCGGTTCTGTCTCCATTTGAAAAGAGCCGGCGCCAATGTCCTGGGCATCGGCGACGAGTACGATGAAAAACTCTCCCCGGAACTGCGGGCTGCGCTGACCGAGTACTACCGCGTCGAGGATATGCACCGCTACGACGCGCTGGTGCGGGCCCTCGGCTATTTCACCCACCGATACGGCAAAATCGACCGGATCGATTCTCTCAACGAATACTGGCTGGGCACAGAAGCGCGCCTGCGAGAGGATTTCAACATTTTCGGCGTCCGCGGCGGCGACATCGACTTCATCCGCCGCAAGTCCCGCATGAAGGCCAAGTTCCGGGAGGCCGGGGTGCCGGTGGCCCGCGGACAGATCGTCCAAACCGTGGAAGAGGCCAGGAACTTTACCCGGCAAACCGGGTATCCGGTCATCGCCAAGCCGGACGACGGGGTGGGGGCCATCGCCACCTATCGCTTGGACGGCGAAACGGATCTGGCCGATTTTTTCAAGAAAAAGCCGGCCAATGATTATATCATGGAAGAATTCATCTCCGGCACGATCGTTTCCTTCGACGGGCTGGCGGACAAAAACGGCAGCCCCTTGTTTTACACCGCCCACACCTTCAGCCAGGGGATCATGGAAACCGTCAACGAGGCTCGTCATCTCTACTACTATAGCCTTCGGGACATCCCCGCCCCCCTGGAAAAAATCGGCCGCGCGTGCCTGAAGGCGTTCGACGTGAAGGAACGGTTCTTCCACATGGAATTTTTCCATACCGCCGCAGACCGGTACGTTGCGTTGGAAGTCAACATGCGGCCGCCGGGCGGATACACCACCGACATGTTCAACTACGGCTGTGACATCGACATCTACCGGATCTGGGCCGAGTTGCTGGTCCACGACCGGACAGCCGTCGATTATACGCGAAAGTACCACTGCTGCTACGCCAGCCGGAAGTTCACCCGGCGCTATGTGCACAGCCATGAAGAGATCCTGGCGCGCTATGGCGCGTTCATGGTCCAGGTGCAAAGCGTGCCGGGAGTTTTCAGCAGCGCTTTGGGCGACATCGGGTA
>CBFCZJ010000525.1:0-2320 GCA_965602445.1 uncultured Desulfobacterales bacterium
ATACATCCGCAAACGCGATTTCGGTATACCGGATGCAAACCGATGGTTGGGCTTTTGAAACTCGGGCGGTGGAAGACGGCTTTGCCGGGATCGCCGGGATCGACGAGGCCGGAAGGGGGCCTTTGGCCGGGCCGGTCGTCTCCGCTGCCGTAATACTGCCACGGCCCTGCCGCCTCGAAGGGATCGCCGATTCCAAGAAGCTGACCCCCAAAAAACGGAAACGGCTCTATGCGCAGCTTTATGACGAGGCGGTCTCCATCGGTATCGGCATCGTCGATGCCGTTGAAATCGATCGAATCAATATCCTCCAGGCCTCCCTTCTTTCCATGGCCATGGCCGCGGCGAATCTGAAGCCGCGGCCGGATTACCTCCTGATCGACGGGATATTTCAGATCCCCTTCGACCTCCCCCAGCGGCCGATTGCCAAAGGAGACGCTCTGAGCATCTCCATCGCCGCCGCCTCCATCGTTGCGAAGGTCACTCGGGACCGGATCATGGAACGCTACGATCAGGACTACCCGGAATTCGGTTTTTCCCGCCACAAGGGGTATCCGACCTCTGCCCATCGCGAGGCGATCCGCAGGTTCGGATGCTGCCCCATTCATCGGACAAGCTTCAAGGGCGTGCGGGAATTTCTTGCCCCTCCGTGCGGAAAATGAGCGATCAGCGCCAGCTCCTGGGTCAAAAAGGCGAACGCCTGGCGGTCTGGTATCTGAAGCTTTGCGGATACCGAATTTTGGAGCAAAACTACCGGAACCGGATCGGAGAGATCGACATCGTCGCCCGGGAGGGGGCAACCCTTGTGTTCGTGGAAGTGAAGGCCCGCAAGGACCTTCGGTTCGGGCCGCCCAAGGCCGCCGTTACCCTGAAAAAGCAGCAGAAGATTTCCCAAACCGCCCTGGCCTATCTCAAGGAGACTCGGCAGATGGACCGCCATGCCCGGTTCGATGTGGTTTCCATACAAATGGCCCAGATGCCGCCGCGGATCGAATTGATTCGAAACGCCTTTGAACTGGCCTACGGAATCTAGCCCGAATATTTCATGAAATCTTTTCTTCGGAGATTTATTAACACATGAAAAACAATAAGTTGCAGAATATTTGGGGAGAAAAATCAAAGGTACAATTTGTCCCCGAATTGTTTTATGCCGTTTCCTGAAAAGATTTCACCCGAAGGGCGCTCCCTGAGGTGTCCATTGGCTGCGTTATCAAGGGCTTGCGGTAGGTCAACTACAGCGGCGCCCTTGAATGCCTTGCCAATGGGCACCTCAGGGGCGTGAAATATCCGGGATAAAAGCAGGAACGAAATCCCGTGAAAAGAGCGGAAAAAAAAATCGGAACCTCCGGAACCCTGTATGTAGTGGGCACCCCCATTGGAAACCTGGAGGACATCACCCTTCGGGCGCTCCGGATTCTTTCCGAGGTGAACTGGATCGCCGCAGAGGACACCCGGCGGACCCGAATACTGCTGCGCCACCACGACCTGGAGACGCCGCCGCTTATTTCCTGCTTCGAGCACAACGAGCAGCGCCGGACATCGTCGCTCGTCGATCGCCTGTCAAAGGGGGAGAACGGGGCTCTGGTGACCAGTGCAGGCACTCCGACCGTCTCGGATCCGGGATATCGTCTGGTCTCCGCAGCCGCAAAGGCAGGTATCCCGGTGGCCCCCGTGCCGGGGCCGACGGCCGCGGCCGCGGCGCTGAGCGCCTCCGGACTTGCCACGGACGCATTCGTATTTCTCGGGTTCTGCCCGAAAAAGCCGGGGCAGATGGAGCGGTTTTTACAAAAGCTCGCGGCCGAAGAAAAAACGATGATCTTTTACGAATCTCCGACCCGGATCCTTTCCTTGTTGGAGGCGGCCGAGACGGTTTTCGGGGACCGGCGGGGGGTGCTGGCCCGGGAGATGACCAAACGGCATGAAGAGTTTATCCGCGGTCGGCTTTCTGAAATCCGACGCCGGCTGCAGGATCGGCCCGCTGTCAAGGGAGAATGCACGCTTTTGGTGGCCGGTGCGACCGAAGCCCGAAAACCTTCCGATGCGCAGCTGATGGCGCCGGTCGCCCAACTGCTCAAAGAAGGGATGAGCGTGTCTGAAGCGGCGAAAACCATCGCCGAGCGCTATGGGGCGCCCAAGGCAAGGGTTTACAAAATGGCCCTGGAGATGAAAAAAGGTCAGTTGTAAAACAGGCGGCAGCCTGCCGCGGATCGGCAGGATTCAAAATTCCAGATTCAAGATTCCCCGGGAGAAATTCTATACGAATCTCTTGGCCTTAGCCGGCCAGTTTGATCAAGAATGAACCTTTTCCGTAGTTGATGATAAA
>CBFCZJ010000526.1:0-2315 GCA_965602445.1 uncultured Desulfobacterales bacterium
TGGAAAGCTGCTGTTGTTTTGATCATTCGAATTTTGGTCATTAGGATTTGTTTCGGATTTCGGATTTCGTGCTTCGAATTTTTTCGCTTTGGGCTGAAATTCAAAACCAATTGCCTCTGACTTGGTCCTGATGACCAGGATTGTGAGACTGCATTCAACAAGATACATACTTCCGGCCAAAACGGAGCAGATGAATGTCCATCGATACCGAAACGTTGATTGCCCTGACCGGCGCTTTGTCTCTTTTGCTGGGTCTTCTCGTCGCCTGGCTGCTCTTGGGGCGGAAAATGACCGCTGCGGTGCAGGAAAGGGAGGCGGCCCTGCGCCGTCTGGAAGCGGAAAAAAACGACCTGGAAAGGCGGCTGGCGGTTTCCGAACAGCGAAACGAAACCATCGAGGCGCTTCGAGAAGAAAATGCCCAGCGCCAGACCCGGATCGAAGCGCTCCAGCAGGAGCTTCGTGAGCTGTCCTCCACCCTTTCCCGGGAAAAGGAGCGCGTTTCTTACCTGTCCACGGTCTCAGAAAAGCTCCAAGAACGCGAAAAGGCAATGGATGTGCTCAGAGACCGGCTCTCGGCCAAGGAGGCGGAACACCGTGAGCTTTCTGCTCGAATGGAAGAAGAGCGCAAGAACATGGACGAAAAGCTGTCTCTTCTGGAGACGGCC
The DNA here is from genome assembly GCA_965602445.1 of uncultured Desulfobacterales bacterium. Lineage (GTDB taxonomy): Bacteria > Desulfobacterota > Desulfobacteria > Desulfobacterales > CAFBRK01 > JAIPEL01. Next base: position 666 of record CBFCZJ010000526.1, read on the forward strand.
AAAAAGGAGCTTTCCAACCGATTCCAGGTCATGGCCCAGGAGATCCTCGATGAAAAAGGGCGGATCTTCGGCGAACAGAGCCAGACCCGGCTCAAGACCCTGCTCGACCCGTTTCGGGACCAGCTTCATGAATTCAAGCAGAAAGTCGAATCCGTCTATGTGGACGAAGCCCGGGAACGGGCGACCTTGAAAAAGGAAATCGAAACGCTTCGGGACCTCAACCGGCAGATCAGCCAGGAGGCGGTCAATCTCACCCGGGCGTTGAAGGGAGACAAAAAAGCCCAGGGCACCTGGGGGGAACTGATCCTGGAGCGGGTGCTGGAGCAGTCCGGTCTGCGAAAAGGGATCGAATATGAGACACAGGGAGGATTCCGCGACGGCGAAGGCCGGCTGCTCAGGCCCGACGTCATCGTTCATCTGCCCGAAGAAAAGGATGTGGTGATCGACTCGAAAGTTTCCCTCGGGGCCTATGAGCGGTTTTCCACTGCCGAGGAAGAAGCCGAGAAAAACGCCGCCCTATCCGAACATGTCAAGGCGGTGCGGGCCCACATCGACGCCTTGAGCTCAAAGGACTACACCACGCTGAAGGGAGTTCGCAGCCTCGACTTCGTTCTGCTTTTCATGCCCATCGAAGCGGCGTTTCTAGCCGCTTTCAAGGCCGATGAAAATCTTTTTTCCTACGCCTTCGAACGCAGGATCGTGGTGGTGACCCCCACCACCCTGCTGGCCACCTTGAAGACCATCGAAAACATCTGGCGCTACGAGCGGCAGAATAAAAACGCCCAGGAGATCGTTTCCAGGGCCAGTGCGATCTACGACAAGCTCCGGCTGTTTGTCGAAAGCATGGAAAAGCTCGGCAAACAGATCGACACGGTTCACGGCACTTACGACGAGGCCATGAACCGGCTCGTGCGTGGAAAGGGAAACCTCATCAGCCAGGCCAGCCGGTTTTCCGAGCTGGGTGTCTCGGTCAAAAGGCCGCTCCCCCGCACGATCACCGATATTGCAGAGATCGAAGGGCCGGCGGCGAGGGAGGCAGAGACAGAAGAGGAAGAAGAAGAAGAAGAAGAAGAAGAAACGAAAAGCTCCTAAAACGGGCCCCTTCTGCCACCTCGCCTGACATGAATTTTTTTTTGCGGGAAGCGCTGCAAGCGGGACAGAAGGGGCCCGAACCCAATATCGATATCATCCGGCTGACAGGGCCTGCGTTTTCACGCCGACACGGCCATCGGCGATTCGGAGACCAAGCCATCCAGCACTTTTTTGGGAAGGTATCCGATGCCGACCAGATATCGAATCCAGGCAACCGGGCGGTCGGAAATCGGCAGCCTTCGCCATTCCTCGATGATCTGGTCGCTGACTGCCTCCCAACGTTTTTCCCAATTGCCCATTTCGTAAAGTATTGAAAACATGAACAAATGCTGGCTATCAGGTTCATAGCCGCTGCGCAGGAAATCAAGCTCCCAGGGTTCCAGGAAAATTGTTTCCGTTTGTCCAACCGATCGATCGATGGCTTTCATGGCCTTTCCCTCCTTTAAAACGCTTGTTATCCCAACAAAAGTGGATCGTATATGGGGCATGTAATGTATTTTGCACTGGCCATGGGGTCGCCACCCTATTTCCGTCTTTCGTCATAAAACTGCTTCAGCG
>CBFCZJ010000527.1:0-2308 GCA_965602445.1 uncultured Desulfobacterales bacterium
TCCCACTCGTATTTGAACAGCACCTTCAGATAGCCCATGTCCCATTTGGTCGGGTTCGGCTTCCAGGCGCCCTCGATGCCGCTGCTGATCGTATCGCCGCCTTTGCCGCTGCCGAAGCGGCTCTTCCACCCCAGGCCCTGTTCTTCGATGGGGGCGGCTTCCGGTTCGGGGCCCACCATGGCCGCATCGCCCGCGCCGTGGCATTTGCCGAAGGTGTGGCCGCCGGCGACCAGTGCCACGGTCTCTTCGTCGTTCATGGCCATGCGGGCAAAGGTCTCGCGCACGTCGCGGCCGGAGGCGACCGGATCCGGGTTGCCGTCCGGGCCCTCCGGGTTTACGTAGATCAGGCCCATCTGCACGGCGGCCAGGGGGTTTTCAAGGTCCCGGTCGCCGGAGTACCGGCTTTTGGGCTTGTCGCTGGTCGCCAGCCATTCTTCTTCGGCCCCCCAATACACGTCCTCTTCGGGCTCCCAGATGTCCTCGCGGCCGCCGGCAAAGCCGAAGGTCTTAAATCCCATCGACTCCAGCGCGCAGTTTCCGGCGAGAATCATGAGATCCGCCCAGGAGATCTTGTTGCCGTATTTTTGCTTGATCGGCCACAGCAGGCGCCGTGCCTTGTCCAGGTTCACGTTGTCCGGCCAGCTGTTCAGGGGCGCAAAGCGCTGGTTGCCGGTGCCCCCGCCGCCGCGGCCGTCGCCCATGCGGTAGGTGCCGGCGCTGTGCCACGCCATCCGGATGAAAAGCCCCCCGTAGTGACCGTAGTCGGCCGGCCACCAGTCCTGGGAGTCGGTCATCAGCGCATAGAGGTCGTTTTTTACGGCCTCCAGGTCGAGTTTTTTGAATTCCTCTGCGTAGTTGAACTTCTCGCCCATCGGATTGGACAGGTGGGAGTGCTGATGAAGCACCTTGAGATTCAGCTGGTTCGGCCACCAGTCCTGGTTCGACGTGCCGCCGCCGGCAATCGGTTTGCTGGTTCTGCCCGTGACCGGGCACTTGCTTTCTTCGCTCATGGGGTGTTCTCCTTTCATTCCGTTGACAATAGAATTGATATCACATGATAATTGCTATCAATTAATGGCAAAAAAATATAGACTACTCTTTTTCTGCCATACAATTGCTGCAGATACCGAAAAAATCCAGCCGGTGGTTCAGAATGGTAAAATTCGTCTCCGTCGCGACTTCTTTTTTCATGTCGTCCAGGCTGTCCAGGTCCGGGTCGACGATTTTTTTACAATTGATGCAGATGACGTGCGGATGGGGATAGGGCTTGTGTCCATCGTATCGGTTGCTCCCGTCCGGGAACCCCAGCTCGAGAACCTCGCCAAGTGACTTGATCAGTTCGATGTTTCGGTACACCGTGGCCAGACTCATGGTCGGAAAGTCGTTTGCGATCTGGCTGTGGATGTTTTCGACGCTGGGATGGCCGTCGCTTCCGGCAAGAACCCGAACGATCGCCAGCCGCTGAGGCGTGATCTTGTGACCACTGTCCCTGATTTTTTGGATGATGGTGTTGAATCGGTCTTCCTGCGCGGCCATATCAAGCCCCTTGACTCTAAATAATAATGATTATCTAATACGATTAATTTTCCATTCTGTCAATACCGATTTCAACCCCTCTCCCTTCATGGATGAAATCGCTGTAAAAACGGTTTTTGGGACGAAAATGCATCACGCGCCGAAGACCGGCCTTTTCACCCCTTTACAAGTCGGTTCCAAAAGCGGCGGGCGAAGACGAAAAGTTGCATGAACTGCTGGTATTGGTCGATGCGCTTCGGGGCGGCAATGCCAGGGAGCGAAATATCGCCGCAGCAGAAATGGAAAAACGGCTGAATCGATATGGCGCCAGCGACAAATCCGAACATTGAAATCCTCGAGAAAGCTCTGGTGGTAAAGCTTTCCTCTGGGAAAGCATTGCGGCTTTTGCCGGCGGCCTATTTCCTGGCAACCAAGTTAGAAGCGTTTGACCACCGTGGAGGCGGGGATTTTTTACTGAACCGGGACATGGAAGACGTTGTGACGGTTGTGGACGGCAGGCCGGAAATTGTTGAGGAGGTTCGGAATTCTGAAACTGAATTGAAAGCCTACTGACGCTGCCAGCCAAGCACGCACGCTACTGATCTTGGAGCGGCTGCGCGCACTGTCGGATCAGCCCTGACCGGCAGAGCCTTCCTTCTTCACCCTTGGGGCCGAAGCCGGAAATTCGATCTCGATTTCCAACCCTTTTTTTTAAAATATCCGGGTTAGGCCTTTTGAGGGGTCATTTCCTGGCCGCAGCACATCAGGGGTACGCTGCAGGCGCTTTCCGATC
>CBFCZJ010000528.1:0-2303 GCA_965602445.1 uncultured Desulfobacterales bacterium
CGGGGAATGGGGGGCGCTGTTCTGGTCCTTCAGCTATTTTTTCTCCCTTCTTTGCGGGTATTACATTGTCCGCCCCATGCGCGACGAGATGGCCATTGCCGGCGGCGTGGACAAACTCCAGTGGATGTTCAGCGGCACGTTTGTCGTGATGCTCGCAGCCGTTCCCCTGTTCGGCTGGGTGGCCAGAACTTACGCCCCCGGCCGGTTTCTGCCCTACGTCTACTACTTTTTCATCGCAAACCTCCTGCTGTTCTTCGTCCTTTTCGAATCCCGCATCACCCATGCCTATGTGGCCAGGGCGTTTTTCATCTGGGCCAGCGTGTTCAACCTGTTCATCGTCTCGGTGTTCTGGAGCTTCATGGCCGACACCTTCGACAACGAGCAGGCCAAGCGGCTTTTCGGCGTCATCGCCGCCGGTGGAACGGCCGGGGCCATCACCGGCCCGGCCTTGACCGCCGCACTTGCGCTGGTTTTCGATCCGACTTACCTGCTTCTTCTTTCTGCGGTTTTTCTGGGATGGGCGGTGGTTTGCATCCATCGGCTGACGGCCTGGCGCCGGGCACGGGGCGGCGGATCCGGGGAAAAGAAGACCGGCGGAGAAGCCGGGGATCAGAATGAGGAACAACCCATCGGTGGAAGCGTGCTTGCCGGCGTTCAGAAAATTACGCGATCCCCGTATCTGATCGGCATCTGCATGCTGATGCTGCTGTTTACGATGCTGGCCACGTTTCTCTATTTTCAGCAGGCCGCCATCGTGAAGGCCAGCTTCGACGATCCGGCCTCCCGAACCGCGCTGTTCGCGGCCATGGATTTTAGCGTAAACGCCCTGACGATCCTGATTCAGGTGTTTTTGACCAGCCGGATCATCAAGTGGTTCGGTCTTTCCTGGACCCTTGCATTGATTCCGCTGCTGCTGGGGGTCGGGTTCGCTGTCCTGGCCTGGGCGTCGACCCTGGCAGTCATCGTTGCCGTGCAGGTGCTGCGCCGTGCCGGAAACTATGCCGTGATGCGGCCCGCCCGGGAGATGCTATACGTGGTCCTAACCAAGGAAGAAAAGTACAAGTCCAAAAACTTCATCGATACGGTGGTTTACCGGGGCGGCGACGCGGTCAGCGCCTGGGTGTACACCGGCCTGCAGGCGCTGGGAATGACGGCGGGGTCGATTTCACTTGCCGCGGTGCCCTTAGCCGGAATGTGGGCCGGCATCGGCTTTATGCTGGGCCGGCGTCAGCAGGAGATGTCCGACGAAAAGGAGAAATCACCATGAACATCCTCGATAAAACAATGAACCGGCGAACTTTCATGGCGGCTGCCGGGGCCCTTGCGGCCGGCATCGCCTTCGGACCGCAACGGGTCCTGGCAGCGGGACCCGCTCCGATACGAAAACCGATTCCCTCCACGGGTGAACTGCTTCCCGCGATCGGAATGGGCACGTCCAGGACTTTTGACGTCTGGGGCCAGCCGGAGACAACGCGTCAACTGACCGAAGTACTTCGGGTCTTTTTCGACAACGGCGGGACCTTGATCGACTCCTCGCCGATGTACGGGAATGCAGAAGCCGTTGTCGGAGACCTGGTGAAAAGGATCGGAAAAAAGGGAGATTATTTTGCCGCCACCAAGGTGTGGACCGACGGCAGGCAGGCCGGCATCGAGCAAATGGAGCAGTCGATGGCGCGCATGGGCGTCGAAGTCATGGACCTGATGCAGATCCACAACCTGCGCGACTGGCGCACCCACCTGCCGGTGCTGCGACAGCGGAAGCAGGAGGGGAAAATCCGGTACGTCGGGATTACTACATCCCATGGCCGCTTTCACTCGGCCCTGGAACGGATCATGGCAGATGAGCCGCTCGATTTTGTTCAGTTTTCATACAACATCGAAGACCGGACTGCAGAAGAGCGTCTCCTGCCGCTTGCCGCCGACCGCGGCATTGCAACACTGATCAACCGTCCGTACCAGCGCGGTTCGCTGTTCTACCGGGTAAAGGATACGCCGCTGCCGGAATGGAGCGCCGGGTTCGACTGCGAAAGCTGGGGCCAGTTTTTCCTGAAATTCATCCTGTCCCACCCGGCGGTGACCTGCGTCATACCGGCCACTTCGAAGGTCCATCACATGAAGGACAACATGGGTGCCGGCTTCGGCCGCCTGCCGGATCCAGACATGCGCGAAAAAATGGTCCGGTATTTCCAGACGCTTTGAAAAGAGCGGGCGCAACGGGGGCAAAAACACCCGCTCCACCCCTTCAACAGGATTGCCGCCCAAGTGCTCGATGGCATAATTTTAGGCATTTAAGCTCATTTTAG
>CBFCZJ010000529.1:0-2294 GCA_965602445.1 uncultured Desulfobacterales bacterium
CCGTCTCCGGGCACCATGGCCGGATCTCCCTCGATGGTGATGCTCAGGTCCCGGCGTTCCTCCATCTCGAGGATTTCCCCGCGCTTGCGATTCAGCAGGTAATCGGCCACCTGGGTCGGAACGGTTCCCCGGACCCGGACCAACTGCCCTTTGAGGGTCTCCAGACGGAGTCTTCGCAAAAACCGAAGGGCCAGGGTTTCGATGGAGGGAACCAGTCCCTTTCCCTGGCAGTAGGGGCACGGGACCATGCTCCCGTAAACGATGGGCGGCCGGATCCGCTGGCGGGACATCTCCAGAAGTCCGAATCGGGAAATCTTGCCGATGGTGGTGCGGGCCCGGTCTACCCGCACGTGATTTTTCAGGGCGCGCTCCACTTCGCCCCTGTGCTTTGACTCTCTCATGTCGATAAAGTCGATGACAATCAGCCCGCCCATATCCCGAAGCCGGAGCTGGCGGGCGACTTCCTCGGCCGCTTCCAGGTTCGTCTGCAAGGCGGTCTGTTCGATGGACTGCTTGGACGTGGCCTTGCCTGAGTTGACGTCGATGGACACCAGCGCCTCGGTCTGTTCGATGACGATCGAGCCGCCGGATTTGAGCTCTACCCGGCTTTCAAAGATCGAGGCGATCTGTTCTTCGAGCTGGTGCTTGGTAAACAGCGGCTTGGCGCCCTGGTACAGCTTGACGATCTTGGTGTGCTTCGGAGAGATGATCTGGATGAAGTCCTTGACTTCCTGGTACACGTCGGGGTTGTCGATGAGGATTTCGGAAACCTCCGGGGTGAAGTAGTCCCGGATGAAGCGGACCGCCACACTCCTGTCTTTGTAAAGAAGACCGGGGGTGGTCATCTTGACCCCGTTTTTCTTGATGTTTTTCCACATCCGCATCAGGTACTGAAGGTCCTTGGACATGCTGGTTTTCGTGCATTCCTTGCCTGCAGTGCGCACGATCAGGCCGAAGCCCTCCGGGATTTTCAACGAATCCACGATTTCCCGGAGCCGCTTGCGCTCCTTTTCGTCTTCGATCTTTCGGGAGATGCCGATGTTTTTGCTTCCGGGCATCAGCACCACGTACCTGCCGGGCAGCGAGATGAAGGTCGAGAGCATGGCGCCCTTTTTCATCGCCGGATCTTTGGTCACCTGGACCAGCAGGTCCTGACCCCGTTTGATCAGGTGTTTCAGGTTCCGGCTGCCCGCTTCCCCGTCCTGGAAATAGTCGCTGTGGATTTCGTGGCGTTGAAGAAAACCATGGCGTTCGGCGCCGTATTCGACAAAAGCCGCCTGGAGGGCCGGCTCCACCCGGGCCACGGTCCCCTTGTAGATGTTGCCGTGGGTGACTTCATGAGTGGCGCTTTCGGTGTGAAATCCTTCGAGCTTGCTGTCTTTGACGGTGGCGATCCGGCACTCTTCGGTGTCCACCGCATTGATGAGGATTTTGCAGATCATGGACTCAGGAATCGGTTTTTCCTTTCGGTAATAGGATTGGCCCGCCGGTCAATGAGTTCGCCGCGGTGGTGTTCACCCGGCGAAAGTATATCGCAAACGAATCGATGCCGCCTGGGCGGGGTATGCGGTCAATTGTATATTGATACCAAATATTTACCGTTGAATATGAAATTGTGAGGAGCAAGTCAAACAATTTTTGCGCGCCTGCGGCCCGCAGAAATTGTATAAAAAAACATAAAAGGCTTTTTTCCAATGCAGAAGACTATGAGATTTGCATAATACTCCTTCCGGTGAATTTTGAACATCGAAGCTTGATGGCTTCGTAAAAAGTCCGAATTTCCCTCTTTCCGTCATTCCGGACGAGCGAAGCGAGATCCGGAATCCAGTGATTTCAAGTACATCTGGATTCCGGGTCAAGCCCGGAATGACGCTTCGGGCACTTTTTACGATTTAATCAAGCTTGAATCTCGCCGGCCAGCGGCGGAACTGACATCCGACCTCCGGCCTCAGATATCTTGCCCTTTCTGCCGTCTGTCGTCTGTCCTCTGTCCTCCTGTTTTCCGACCTCTGTCTTTCCTCCGCCTTCTGCAGGTTTCAAATTCTAAATTCTAAATTCTAATTTCTAAATCGTACCTACGCCTCCCAGCGCTTGTCCGGCGTCTTGTCCGGCGTAGCCAAAGGCGAAGCGGGAAGCTGAAAGCGTAGACGGATCCCAGCAGCGCCGGCGCCCTGCTCAGCAGCTCAGCAGCTTAATAGCTGGCGCGTCAGCGCCTATCCTCCCGGCTGCGCCGAAGGCACCATGCACTGCTTGCCATTTGGCGCCGTTTATGGCACACAAGCCGAATTGGGTTC
>CBFCZJ010000530.1:0-2292 GCA_965602445.1 uncultured Desulfobacterales bacterium
GGGCGCCCTTTCTTTTGGTTCGTTTTCTTTGGGCGAGCAAAGAAAATGAACGAAATAAACATAAATTCAAATAGATATCTTATCGAAGAGTGGCGTTTCCATTTTGATCGAACTGACCGGCTAAAACAAAAAAAATTCCTATAGAACTCCTTCCGGCAAACCTTGAACCCTGAACCTTGAACCCTGAACCCTGAACCTTGAACGCCGCGCCACCGGCAGGGCCGTTAGCTGCCTTGCTTCTCCTCGGCAAGGCCCAATCGAAGGGCCATCTCCCAGGTCCGGCGCGCGAGGCGGATGGTGGCCCCGTCGACCATCCGGCCGTCCACGGAAACCGCACCGCGTCTGTGCGCCGCTGCCGCTTGAAAAGCGTCCAGCACTTTCCGCGCCCGGTCAATCTCCTCGGTGGAGGGCGAAAATACCTCGTTGATCGCTTCGATCTGATCCGGATGAATCGCCCACTTGCCGTCGAACCCCAGCGCCGCCGCCACCGCCGCCCACCGCCGGAGGGCCTCCTGGTCCCTGAAGTGCCCATATGGGGCGTCGATGGCCGCCAGCCCCGCGGCCTTGGCCGCCATCACCATCCGGCTCATGGCAAAATTCCAGCGATGGCCGGGATAGACGCTCTCCTCGGCCTCGCCGTGCCCGGAAATCGATACCAGCCGGGCCCCGATGGACACCTGAAAATCGACGATCCCGAAGATGAGGGAAACCAGCCGGTCCGATGCCGCGGCGATCTCCCGGACGCGGCTCAGGCCCTCTGCGCTTTCCACCGAAGCCTCGATGCCGACCGGCCGGCGGCCGCCTAGTCGCATTTCGATGCCCGCCATCAGCCGGTGGACGAAATGAATGTCTCCGGGATGGTCGATTTTCGGAATGACCGCGGCGTCTATCCGGTCTCCTGCAGCTTCGAGCACTTCCAGAAGGTCGCGGTAGCCAAAGGGGGTGTCCAGGGCATTGCTGCGAAACGTCAGGGTCTTTTCGCCCCAATCGATCTCCAGGGCCGACCGGATCACCTGCCGGCGGGCATCCTCCTTGGCATCGACCGGCACGCTGTCTTCCAGGTCGAGCATGACGACATCGGCCGCACAGCCCGCGGCCTTTCGGTGCATCTTTTCCACATGGCCGGGTACGGAAAGAATGGATCTTCTCGGTTTCATGGCATTTCCCTCTATCTCTGTTCAAATTCTTTGATTTTCAGGTCGACCACCGGGTTGACCAGGGGGGCAAAGCCGTCGATCCGGCATTCCACGCTGTCGCCGTGGGCGATCACCGCCGCGCCCGGCGTGCCGGTGGAGATGATGTCTCCGGCAAGCAGGGTCATCACCGCCGAGTGAAAGGAAACCAGCCGGCCCGGGGAAAAGGTCATGTGCGCGACCGTGTTTTGGGCGTGCACATTGCCGTTGTGGACCGTGGCCACGGTCAAAGCGGCGATGTCTCCGATCTCCTCTGGGGTCACTAGCTCCGGGCCGAGGCTGAAAAAGGTGTCAAAGCTCTTTGAAAGAGTCAGATAGCGGGGGTTTTGCCGCAGGATGTCCTCTGCGGTCATGTCGATCACGCAGGTGAATCCGGCCACCGCCGACAGCCAGTTCTCTTCTTCCACATTTTTGCATGACCGGCCGATGACTACGCCCAGTTCGGCTTCGGCCGTGGTCCGGTTGGACTGCGGCGGGATCCGGATGTCGTCGCCCGGTCCGATCACGGTGGTATCGGGCTTCATGAAGCTGGCCGGCGCGAAGGTCGGCGGCTTTTCGGACAGGTCCGCAGCATGGGCGGCGTAGTTGAGGCCGATGCCCCAGATCTTTCCCGGCCGCCGGTAAAGGGGCCCCGGCACGGCGCGGTCATGGGGTATCCCCTCTTTTGACAGGCGCCCCAGCATTTCTTTTTCTCCGCCGCCGTCAAACCAGGTCCGCAGCTCTTCGAGGCGATTTGCTTCAAGCAGCGGGAGAATCGCTTCGGGCCAGTCGGTTCCGAGTCTGTCGTTGATCGTGGCAAGCGGAAAATACTGGAGGCGGCATCGAATCGCCGCCGCCTCTTTTTCTCCCAGATTCAATGTCGCCAACCGCATGGAATTTCTCCTCGGCTACCGGGGTTTTCTTCTCCGCGTTTCCCGGGTCAGCAGGTAAAGGAGGGCCGTCACCAGCAGGCAGCCGGCGCAGAAGTAAAAAGCCCCCCGGAAGGCGTTCGCCCCCAGGGAAGCTTCCGGGTAAAACCGCTGCATCGCGCTGCCGAGCCCCTGCAGAAACACCGCCACCCCGGTCATCGTAAAAAAGTTGATGCCGGTCATGGCGGTTC
>CBFCZJ010000531.1:0-2284 GCA_965602445.1 uncultured Desulfobacterales bacterium
TGCTCATGGACGAGGCCTTTTCGGCCCTGGATCCGCTGATTCGAAGCGAAATGCAGGACGAACTGCTCAAACTCCAGGAAGAATCCGAGCGGACCGTGATCTTCATCTCCCACGACCTTCACGAGGCCATGCGCATCGGAGACCGGATCGCCATGATGGAGGGCGGCCGGATCGTCCAGGTCGGCACCCCCGACGAGATCCTGAAAAACCCGGCCGACAAATACGTCAAGTCGTTTTTCCGGGGAGTGGACCCGACCACGGTTTTTTCCGCCAAGGACGTGGCCCGGAAAAGCCAGCTCACCCTCCGATGGCACAAGGGGGAGGGAGCGCCGCGGGCGGCCCTGGAGCAGCTTCGGGAAGAAGACCGGGAGTTCGCCTACGTGCTCGACAAACAGCGCAAGTTCATGGGGGTGGTGTCCACCGATTCGTTGCAGTCGGCCATGGACCGTGACGAGAATACCCTGGTTGCGGCCCTGCTCGACAAGGTCGAGCCGGTGCCCACAGAGACGCCGCTCCAGGAGATCCTTGCGGTGGTGCGACGCTACGAATTTCCGGTTCCCGTGGTAGACAAAGACAATGTGTATCAGGGGGTCATCTCGAAAAATGCATTTTTAAAGACTCTCGAAGCGGGGGTCCCGGAAACTGGTGCCGCTGAATAAAATCGCCGCCGCGATTTGATAAAAGTATGGAGGAGTCCATGATATTCGATTTTGAAGAGGCATCGATACCCCTGGAAAAATGGATCGAGATCGGGGTCAACTGGCTGGTGGACAACTTCCGGCCCCAGTTTCAGGCCATCAAATGGCCCGTGGAACAGACCCTCAACGGCATCGACGGGCTGCTGCAGATGGTCCCGCCGATCATTTTCCTGATTCTGCTGTTTATCATTGCCTGGCGGTCGGCGAACTGGAAGGTGGGGGTCTTTGGGGTGCTCACCTTTCTGCTGGTCGGGTTTCTGGGGCTATGGCAGGAGACCATGACCACGCTTGCCATGGTGATCAGCGCCGTGGTCTTCTGCGTCATCGTGGGGGTTCCGCTGGGGATCATCGCCGCCAGAAGCGAACGGTTTGCCGACATCATCCGCCCCTTGCTCGACGCCATGCAGACGACCCCGGCCTTCGTCTATCTCGTTCCGGTGGTCATGCTCTTTTCCATCGGCACCGTGGCCGGGGTGATCGCAACGATCATCTTTTCCATGCCGCCGATCATCCGGCTGACGAACCTGGGCATCCGCCAGGTGCGGGAAGACGTGGTGGAGGCAGCCCATGCCTTCGGGGCCACCGAATCCCAGATCCTGTGGAAGGTCCAGTTTCCCCTGGCTCTGCCCACCATCATGGCCGGGTTGAACCAGACCATGATGCTTTCGCTTTCCATGGTGGTCATCGCGGCCCTGATCGGCGCCGGCGGCCTCGGCGAGCCGGTATTCGAAGGTCTCAACTCCCTTCGGGTCGGGCTGGCCGGTATCGGCGGGCTTTCGATCGTGCTGCTGGCCATGGTCCTGGACCGGATTTCCCAGGCCCTGGGCGTGTCCAAACACACCCAGAAAAAGGAAAGCTAGGAAGCTCATTTTCTATGGTTGAATCGCCGGTTGCCGTTTTTTTGTTGGCGTCAGCCGGCAAGCTTGCAGCGAGCGAATTGCATCTTTAAATCCGCAAAACAGGTAAAAGGAGGAAAGAATGAGAAAAATGACGATGGTAAAGAAAATCACCTGGATTCTGGCCGTTCCCCTGGCTGTCGGTCTGTTGATGACCACTGCGGCGGTGGCCGACAGCCACATGCCCGGCAAGGGAAAGACCGTCAAGCCGGCCCGGGCCACCTGGGACACCGGGTTTTTCCTGGAGGCGGTCTACAGCCGCGCGCTGGAGGATCTGGGCTACAATGTGGAAGATCCCAAGAAGCTGTCCAACCCGATCTTCTACCAGTCCCTGGTCAACGGGGACGTGGACTTCTGGGCCAACGGATGGTTTCCGCTTCACGACACCCAGCTGCCGGACAACTTCTACGACAAAGCGTCCAAGGCCGGCATGGTGGCCAAGGGCGGCGCCTTGCAGGGCTACCTGGTTTCGAAAAAAGAAGTGGAAAAATTCGGCATCAAGTCCCTGGACGATTTCAAGCGGCCGGAAGTCAAGAAGGCCTTTGACGCCAACGGCGACGGCAAGGCCGATCTGGTGGCCTGTCCGCCGGGCTGGGGCTGTGAAAAGGCAATCACCAAGCACCTGGACCAATGGGGCCTGGAGGATCACATCAACCCGATCAAGGCCAGCTACACCGCGTCCATGGCCGA
>CBFCZJ010000532.1:0-2284 GCA_965602445.1 uncultured Desulfobacterales bacterium
AAATATTCTTCGAAAGGATCCTTATGGCAGATTTGTTCGATAAAACCACCATCAACGGCATGACCCTGCGCAACCGAACTGTCCGCTCCGCCACCTGGGAGGGGATGTGCGACCCGGACGGAAGACCCACGGAAAAACTGATCGAACTCTACCGCGACCTTGCCCTCGGCGGGGCGGGGCTGATCGTTACCGGCTTTGCCTATGTCAGAGCCGACGGCAAACAGCTTCCGTTCAAGATGGGCATTCACACCGATGCCTATGCCGACGATTTTCAGCGGCTGACCGATGCCGTTCATGACGCCGGCGGCAGTATCGCCGTCCAGCTCGTTCACGCCGGCGGACAGGCCCCTTCCGAAATCGCGGGCCGGCCCCTGGCGCCGTCTGCTGTCAAGGTGGATCAGTATCCCGAAGAACCCGAGGCCCTGACGACGGAACAGATCGGCGAAATCGTATCGGCCTTTGCCGCCGCCGCCGGCAGAGCCAAGGCATGGGGCTTCGACGGGGTGCAGCTCCACGGCGCCCATGGCTATTTGATCAACCAGTTTCTCTCGCCCTTGACCAATCGTCGAAGCGACAGCTACGGCGGCGGCATCGAAAACCGCAGCCGGTTTTTGATGGAAGTCTACAGCCGGGTGCGCAGCGAGGTTGGAACCGACTATCCGGTCATGATCAAGCTCAACTCGGCAGACAACGTGGAGGGCGGTCTCACCATCGAGGATGCGATTTTTGCCGCAGAAGCGCTGAGCCGGGCTGGCATCGATGCCATCGAAGTGTCCGGCGGCACCCCCGCCTCCGGTGCAAAGGGCCCCGTTCGAGCCAGGATAGACCGCCCGGAGCGGGAAGCCTACCATCTGGCACAGGCCCGCCGCATCAAGAAGGCGGTCGACTGTCCGGTCATGGTGGTGGGCGGAATCAGATCCTTTGAAACCGCATCGCAGGCAGTCGGCCCCGACGGGGTGGACTACGTTTCCATGGCGCGCCCCCTGACCCGGGAGCCGAATCTTGTCCGGCGCTGGCAGGACGGCGACCGGCGTGCTGCCGCATGCATTTCCTGCAACCGCTGCTTCCGGCCGGGCCGGGAAGAAGGCGGCATCTATTGTGTGGCCGAAAAAAAAGAACGAGAAAAAAAGGAGAAGAACACATGAGCAAGCCAGATCGGGAAGAGCGCAGAAAAAATGTCATCAAAGTGCTGAACGAGGCGCGGTCCATGGAGCTTCACGCCATCGGCCAGTACATGAACCAGCACTACAACCTGGACGACATGGACTACGGCGAGCTCGCCGCAAAGATCAAGCTGATCGGCATCGACGAGATGCGCCACGCCGAGATGTTCGCCGAGCGGATCAAGGAACTGGGCGGCGAGCCCACGTCCGATCTGGCCGACAAGGTGCAGAAGGGCCAGAAGGTCGATCAGATGTTCGCCTTCGACTCCGGCCTCGAGGACAACACCATCGACAAATACAACGGATTTCTGGAGGTGTGCCGCCGGAACGGCGACAGCACCACCGCAAAGCTCTTCGAGGAAATCATCGACGAAGAGCAGGAGCACATGAACTACTTCGACGACGTGGACAGCCACATCGAAAACCTCGGCCAGGTGTACCTGGCAAAGATCGCGGGCACTTCCTCGGCCACCGGCCTCAACACCCAGGGATTTGTGGCCCGCGAGGGGGGCGAACCGGCCGAATAAGAAAGCATCACCCCCCTTCAGCCAAGAGGCCTCATGAGGCCTCTTGGATAACGGGCGGCAACTGAAACTACTATAAATCCGAAATTCGAAGCACGAATATCGAAACAAATCCGAATGACCAAAATTCAAAATCCGAAACATGGGCTGGGCCGCCCCTCATTCGCTTACGGTTTCCTGGTCGACCTTGTTTTGTTTCTGTCATTCGGTAATTCGAATTTTAAATTTGTTTCGAATTTCGATATTCGGATTTCGTGTTTAGAATCATGATCCCCGTGGCTGTCTGCTTCGACTACCGCGGAACCCTGGTCGATCATCGCACCGACCGGGTGTTTCCCGAAATGGCGGCGCTGGTGATGCGTTTGCAGCAGAAAGGACGCCGGCTCGCCGTGGTGAGCCGGTTTCCGGCCCACCTGCTCGAAGAGCGGCTGGGGGCCTTGAAAGACCTTTTCGGAGAGCAAGTTTTTTCCAGCAGCGAAAGCGACAAGTTGTCGTGCATCCGTCAGTTTGCCGCCGACCTCGGCATCGACGACCTTTCAGGCATCTGTTTCGTGGACGACAAACCCGCCAACCTGATCCCGGTGGCCCGGGAATCGA
>CBFCZJ010000533.1:0-2275 GCA_965602445.1 uncultured Desulfobacterales bacterium
CCTTGATGCTGACCGGCGCAGCCGTCGTCGTTCTCGGCGTCGGCTCGCAAGGATGGATCGTCCCGGCCGTTTATGTCCAGGCGGCAGCCTCTGCCTGCCTCTTTCCGCCCATTTTGTCCATGGCTTCACGGATTTCGACACAGGAAAACCGCGCCTTGACCCTTTCCTTGAGCCTTGCCGTGGCCCCGGTAATCGGGGGCGGGCTGCTGCCGGCGGGCATCGCCCTGGCCGGGGATCTGGGCTCATTTGCAGCGGGGATGGTGGGGGCCGGGATTCTTACCGCATCCGGTGTCGGATTGGTGAGTATCATGGAACGGCATGGCCGAGAAGAAGGCAGAGCGCATAGGGCATAGCGCATGGGGCATGGGGAAAAAGCATGATGCCAGATGTCAGAAGTCAGAAGTCAGAAGTCAGAGAAAAGATGTTCAAGGCCAGGAGAGGCCAGAGGACAGTCCCGCCATCCCGTTCTAGAACCGGACTTGATCAAAAAGGAAACTTCTCAGTCCGTCATCCCGGGCTTGACCCGGAATCCAGGTATTTCTGGATCCCGGCTCGAAGTTTATCCCGCACTTGATGCGGGGCTTCGCTTCCGTCTTCGCCTTCGGCTACGCCGGACAAGTCGGCCGGGATGACGGACTGAGAGCGATGAAGTTTCACATAAGCCCCGCCTCTGGCCGGCTAAAACCAAAAAATTCCAATAGAATTTCTCCCGGCAACCTTGAACCTGGAACCTGGAACGCTGCGCCAGCGGCCGGGCTGTCATCTGTCCCCTGCCGTCCCTCTCTGACATCGGACATCTGACATCCGACACCTGCCTCTTTATTCCCTATGCCCCATGCTCCATGCTCCATGCCCTCTGCCGTCCCTCTCTGACATCGGACATCTGACATCCGACATCTGTCTCTTTATGCCCTCTGCCCTATGCCCCATGCCCTCTGCCCCATGCCCTCTGCCCTATTCGGAGATCTCCACCACTTCGGCGTCGGTGATTCGTATCAGTTCATCGGGGGTCAGTCGCATCATGGCGTCGATGCTCCCGCCGCCGCCGTAAATCTCATCCAATTTCATCACGGCCCCATCGACGACCGTACGCAGGCGCGTATGATGGCCGAAGGGCGGCATGGCGCCCACGCCGTAGCCGGTGATCGTCAGGGCCTGCTCCGGGCTGGCAAACTTGACCTTCTTTTTTCCCACCCCCATCACGGCGGCCAGCTTCTTGCGGTCCACCCGGGCCAGGCCGTTGTTGATCACCAGCAGCGGTACTTCATCGATCCGGAACACCAGGGACTTGATGATCTGTTCTGCGGAAACGCCCAGCGCCTCGGCCGCTGCGGCCACGGTGGCAGTATGCACGGGCAGGGAAATGATTTTTGCCGCGATCCGGTTTTCGTCCAGAAACCGCTGAAGGCCATTCCGGTTCAGGGGGTGGGATGTCATCGCTCCTCCAGTTTTTGTTCGGGGCCGGCCACGAAAAACTCCGGCGTCGAGACCTCCTGCGGCATCTCTGTCCAAGGATTCGGACAGAAACGGGCCGAAACCGCATAAGAGCCGGGGTCAAGTTTTTCCGGCAGGTGAAATTGGATCGAGGCCATCTCGGCAATGTCGGAAAACGAGGGACAGGCCCCCTCTGCCGGTACCGAAAAAGAGGGGATAAACGAGGCGACCGTTTCCATATCCCCTTCCGGGGTTTTTCGCTGAAGCAGAAATTCCTGCTGCACGGCGATGGGAAAGGCGGTCATCCGGATAAACCGGAGGATGACGGCATCCCCGGGCCGGTAGATGTCGAAATCAGTGACCAGACCGATCAGCTTGTTGTCGTCTGCAAGGCCCGTTCCCACCCCCGAAGAGGTCTCGTCCCAGGATCGGGCCGGTCCGGTGTCCACATGGACCGTCTTTCCGTGATAATACCCCGCTCCGCCAAAGGAGAGCTCCTGCACCGTTTCCCAGACGGTTTTCGACGGGACTCCTTCCAGCACCAGATCTGCGGCCATGCCGTACTGGTGAAGGCTGGCCTTGGCGGCCAGGGCGCCTTGCTGCCGGATCCTGGTGTTGTAAACGGGACTTCGGTATCCGGAGACAATCGTGATCCGCCCCTCCGGATTGAGTCGGTCCTGAAGGTAATCGAGATACTCGACGAGCCGAAGAGACATCTTTGAATAGCCGGCGCCGAAGGGGGCGCCGAACACACGGCCTATGGCGGCCAGGGCCGCAGTATCGTAGTCTCCTTCTGCGGTTCGATACCGGCCGGAAAACGCTTCGCCGTTTTTCTCTCCGA
>CBFCZJ010000534.1:0-2268 GCA_965602445.1 uncultured Desulfobacterales bacterium
TGGACCGAAAGGAGGCTTGCGGCGGCAGCGCTTCGCTCCTTTAAATCCTTGACCGTTTCACAGACCCCTGAAACCGTCAGTGCCTTGGTCTTTTCCCGCGGGTGTGTTGCCCGGGTATCGATCAGCAGGCTGACGAAGGGGTTTTTCCCCAGGTTGGCAAATTTGCGGCTGTCTGCGGGGGTGGCCATGTAAAGCTTCTCCCCGGTTTCGTCGGCCACATAGGCCATCAGGCTGCAATGGGGACGGTTGTCGCTGGCCGTGGCCAGCACGCAGATATCGTTTTCCTTGACCATGGCGGTCATCTGCTCCAACATTGGGCGCCTCCGTTCAGATAAAGCGAGAAGGTTCTGATCACTTCAACTGGCTGTCCTTGCTGCCGCGCCGGTTGTAGCCGGAAAAAGGCGTTTCCTGTTTTTCGGCGGCGGCCTGGCAGTCGACGCACAGCCGAACGCCGGGGATCGCTTTGCGGCGGGCTTTCGGAATCGGCGCCTCGCAGTGCTCGCAAACTGCCGCACCCTCTCCTTTGCTCAGGCGGCTTCTCGCCTGCTTGACCGCATCTTCCACGCTCGCGTCGATCTGATCCTGAATCGCCCCGTCACGGGACCAACCCACCGCCATGTCCGGCTCCTTTCCATCGCACGTCTTCGATGAGACTATGTATATCAAGACAGGGCATCAGGTTTCAAGACGCGCAAGGGGTGTCCGCACCGAAGATGGCGGATTTCGCGTCCAAGTATCATGCCGTGTGAAAAAAGAAACGAGCACCTGAAGGGGTCGGACAGGACCCGCTCAGATGCCCGCTGGGGTGGAACAAACGGCTCAGTCTTTTTTTTCCTTCTTTTGCTCTTCTTCGAGGACGACCTTCCGGCCGCAAAGGTCGCATTTGCCGTCTTCCGTGATGCACGGCTGTTTGGGGGCGTCACCGCCACAGATTCCGCATTTCGGCATTCTGATCACCTCCTTTCCGCTGGAAAGACGCTGTTATTACATGCGCATCGGATCGCCCAGCTTGCGGGCGATCTTTCGGCCCAGGATCTCGGCCTGCTCCCAGGTTTCTGTCTGATCCTCCACGTTGCTGAATTTATCGGCCGTCACTTCGGTGTCGTCGCCGAATATCCAGGGCAGTGCACTCATGGGGCAGCTCTGGCCGTAGCCGCAGACCATGCATTCCGGGTTGCCGGTGGCCTTGAGCTGGCCCAGCACGTCCATGCAGACGTTGTCTTTTTTGCATCCGAGGCAGGCGATACCGGGACGGACATTGATATTGCTGAGTTTGACGAATTCGGAGGGCAGGCCGCTGCTTTCGAGAACCGCCTGGATCAGGCGGTCGGTGTTGCTGTTTTTGATGGGGCTTCCGGAGAGTCCGATAATCTGAGGTTTCATTGCGGTGGCTCCTTATCAAGAGGACCGATTTATCCGCACGATAGCGGCTGCCGGCAAATGCGTCTGTAACAGTTGCTACACACTGGATCGGAAAAGACCCTGAAAACGGGCCGAGGTTGGAAGGAATCGGTGATCTACAGGGTTTTGAGGGCGGGCAGGATCAGCCGCTTGTCCTGATGCAGGATTTTACCCGCTTCCTTGAGCGCTTTCATTGCGCGGGTAATGCTCACGCGGTGAGCGCCGGTCAGAAAGCCCAGATCTTCATGGGTCAGGGGGAACTGGATGACGGTTCCCCGCGGACCGATGGTTCCGTGCTCTTTGGCTACGCTGGTGAGCACGCGGTAAAGCCGGTCCTCGATATTGGTGACGGCCAGGCTCCCCACCCGCCGGGTCAGCCAGTTGATTCGCTCGCTCAGGTTTTTGATGATCTGCAACCCGACCTTCGGATGCTGCAATACAAGCTTCTCGAACTGGCCTCGGCTGAATCCGCAGGTCAGCGTATCTTCGAGGCAGTATGCGCTGACGGGGTAGCGGCTTTCTTCCGAAAACATGTTTTCTCCGATGAAATCGCCGGCCTTGCGAATGTCGAGGGTCAATTCGGTGCCGTCTTCGAGCACCTTGGAAAGCTTGACGCGTCCTCCCTTGATTAGAAACATTTCGTCTGCCGGGTCTCCCTGCAAAAACAGGGATTGATTCCTGATCGATCGCTTGCGAAGCGCTTCATGGCTCAGCGCTTCGATTTCCGCCGGCTCGAGGTCCTGAAATATCCAGAGATGACCGATACAGGTCGGCGAAAGCGGTATGTCCTTTCCTGCGACCTGTTCACACAGACACGCCATCGAAGACCTCGATTTCAGATCGGGATTGACTGCACCATTATCGCTC
>CBFCZJ010000535.1:0-2267 GCA_965602445.1 uncultured Desulfobacterales bacterium
GTGTGGCCGACGACGAACACGGTGAGGGCCAGATATGGAAAGACGACGAATGCGAGGGTGTTTGCCAGGTTCATGTCATTACCTCCTGCTCGGCGTCGGCGGCCATTTCCGTTAAGATATCGGACGCCAAAACGACCAGCCCGGCATACGGGCTTTCGTTTGCGGCAAGATTTTCGGCAAGGGTCTGCGCCGCAGGGGCGCACAGCGCCAGCACGGCGTCTTTTCCCTCCTCGGCAAAGGAGAGAAACTCCAGTACGAGCGGCAGGTGATCGGGCAATTCGGCGGTGGCATACTCACAGTCCGCAGCGCGATAGGCGGCCCTCAGGCGGGATAGAACCCTTCCCCGGTTTTCGGTATCCCCCTGGGAGTGGTAGGTCAGGTCCAGGCAGGTGGCCGGGTTCAAGTCGAAGGCGGCGGTATAGCTTTCCTGGAGCCGAAGCGGCGCCAGCCCCTTTGCCCAGGAAAAAAATTGGTTCAGCGGTCCGGCAGACGATTTCGGAAGAATCGAATCGAGGGCTTTTTCGATGTCCGGCAGAGCCCGGATCCAGTTCTCTTCCGGATATCGCAGGAGCACCGAAAAGGCTTTCAGCACAAGGCGTCCGGCGTCGTCGTTCCACATGCTTGGTCTCCTTTATCCCGGATATCCGCAGTTTTTCTGGTCGAGGTAGGGCCGGACCTCATCCACCGGCTTGCGGGTGGGGATGACGAACCGCTCGGACAAGCGCGCCAGCGCCAGCAGGCGGTAGATCCCTTCCGCGGTCGGGACGTCGATGCCGGCCGCATCCAAAACGGCGGTGTCCTTTGAGTCTCCCACCCTCACCGAACGCATGTACCGGCGCACCGCCGTAAGCCGAAGAAGCGCCCGGCGCACGGGGGTTTCGTCTCCTGCGGCGAGCATGTTGGCCAGATACCGCGTCGGGATCCGCATGGCATCCAGCAGCTGTTCGATGTCGTCGGTGTCGGTTTCCGGCGATTGGACGACGGGACTGAGCGGCGGAACGTACCAGACCATCGGAAGTGTCCGGTACTCGGGGTGAAGCGGCAGGGCCAGCTTCCAGTCGCAGATCAGCCGAAGCACGGGAGATGCCTTTGCCGCCTCCAGAAAGCTTTCGGAAATTCCCTGCCGGCGGGCTTCATCAGCCACCTTCGGTTCGCGGGGATCTAAAAAGATCGCCTCCTGGGCAGGGTAAAGGTCTTTTGCCTCTGCGGCCGATGCGGCCTCTGCGATCCGCTCTGCATCATAGAGCATCATCCCGATATAGCGGATCTTGCCCACGCAGCTCAGGGCGCAGAGGGTCGGCAGCCCCGCCTCGATTCGCGGATAGCAGAAGAGGCACTTTTCCGAGCGGCCGGTTTTCCAGTTGAAGTAGACCTTCTTGTAGGGGCAGCCCGACACGCAGTACCGCCACCCCCGGCACCGCTCCTGGTCCACCAGGACGATGCCGTCGTCTTCGCGCTTGTAGAGGGCGCCGGAGGGACAGGAGGCCACACACGCAGGGTTGAGGCAGTGTTCGCACAGCCGGGGAAGGTAAAGGAGAAACACCTTTTCGAACTCCAGGTAGGCGGCCGCATCCAGGCCGGAGAAATTTACATCCCCGGTGCCGGTTTCACAGACCCCGGCAAGGTCGTCTTCCCAGTTGGGCCCCCACTTGACCTCGATGTTTTCTTGGGTGATCTGGGACACGGGCCTTATGGCCGGCTGGTGTTTGCGGGCGGGGCTGGAAATCAGCTGGTCGTAGTCGTAGGTCCACGGCTCGTAGTATTCGTCGATGGCCGGAAGGTCCGGGTTGTGGAAGATCTTGAGGGTCTTTTTCAGGGGGCCTCCGGCGCGCAGGGCGAGCCTTCCATTTTCCATGCGCCATCCGCCCCGGTAAACCCTCTGGTCTTCCCACTTCTTCGGATAGCCGATTCCCGGCTTGCTCTCCACGTTGTTGAACCAGATGTATTCGCTGCCGGAACGCTGGGTCCACACGTTTTTGCAGGGAATGCTGCAGGTGTGGCAGCCGATGCACTTGTCCAGGTTCAGGACCATGGCCGTCTGTGCTTTAATCTTCATACCAGTCCACCTCTCCGGCTTTCCTGACGACGATCACCTCGTCTCTCTGCGACCCGACCGGGCCATAGTAGTTGAATCCATAACTGAGCTGGGCGTAGCCGCCGATCATGTGGGTCGGCTTGACCATGATGCGGGTGACGCTGTTGTGGGTACCGCCCCGCTGGCCGCTGAGCCTGGAGCCGGGCGTGTTGATGAGCCGCTCCTGGGCATG
>CBFCZJ010000536.1:0-2249 GCA_965602445.1 uncultured Desulfobacterales bacterium
GCCAGGTTGTCGTTGTCGCCGACCTTGATCTCTTCCACCATGATGGTGTCGTTTTCGTTGATGATCGGCACCACCTTCCAGGAAAGCAGCGTGTGAAGGGTGTTTCGGGCATTCAGATAGCGAACCCGGTTGTTGAGATCCTCGCTGGTGAGAAGAATCTGGGCGACTTTTTTCCCGTATCGCCCGAAGGCCTTTTCATATTCCATGATCAGGCCGGCCTGACCGACGGCCGATACCGCCTGCCGCCGGGGGATTTCATCGGGACGCTTGGCCAGCCCCATTTTTTTCAACCCGGCGGCCATGGCCCCGGAGGAAACCAGGATCACCTCCATGCCGTCGTCCATGAGCCGGCAGATCTGGCGGCTGAGGCTCTTGACCACGGAAAGATTCAGTCCCCTGTCCTTGGTCAGGACGTTGCTTCCCACCTTGATCACCGCCCGGCGGGCGTGTTCAAACGCTGTCGTTCGCTTCTGTCTCATGGGATTGTTCCAGGTATCGGGTCATCGCCGCCAGCAGTTGATCGACGCCTTCGCCGGTTGCTGCCGAAATCCGCAGGCAGTTTCCACCGGGAAAGCCCGCCGCAAAGACATCTGCGTTTTTCCGGGCTTCAGGCAGGTCGATTTTGTTCACTACCACGAGCTGCGGTTTTCGGGCAAGATCGGCACTGTAGCCGGAAAGCTCCCGGTTGATGCTCCGATAGGTCATCAAGGGATCTTCTTGCCGGATCTGCGATCCATCGATGAGATGAACCAGCACTCGGGTCCGTTCCACGTGGCGCAAAAAGCGGACCCCGAGGCCGACGCCCTGATGAGCCCCCTCGATGAGTCCCGGGATGTCCGCCACGACAAACGGCTCCCCCCATGGCGGCTGGACCACACCGAGGACTGGAACCAGCGTGGTAAACGGGTAATCGGCAACTTTCGGGGTGGCAGAAGAAATGGCGCGGATCAGGGTCGATTTGCCGGCATTGGGAAAACCGACGAGGCCGACGTCGGCCAGCAGTTTCAGCTCCAGAGAAAGAGAAAGGAAAACGCCCGGCTCGCCCGGTTGGGCATGCCGAGGCGCCCGGTTCGTGGAGGTTTTAAAGCGGGCGTTGCCCCGGCCCCCGCGTCCGCCGGGCGCCGCAACAAAGGAGACGTCCGGTTCGTTGAAATCGAACAGGATCTCTCCGGTCTCGGTGTTTCGAACGATGGTGCCCGGGGGAACCTCGATGATCAGGTCTTGACCGTCGGCGCCGGTCTTGCGCTTTCCCTGACCGGGGGCGCCGTTTTTGGCATTGAAAATGTGTTTGTATCGAAAGGGAAGAAGGGTGCGCCGATGGGCGGAGGATGTTAAAACCACATCTCCGCCCCGACCGCCGTCACCGCCGTCCGGACCGCCGCGGGGAACGTACTTTTCTCTCCTGAAGCTGACGCATCCCCGCCCACCGTTGCCGGACTGGACGGTAATTGTCGCCTCATCGATGAATTTCACTCTGCGACGACGCTGACCTTTTTGCGGGAGCGGCCCAGCCGCTCGTAGGACACGACACCGTCTGCCTTGGCAAAAAGAGTGTAGTCCTTGCCCATGCCGACGTTGTCACCGGGATGAATTCTGGTTCCAAGCTGGCGGACCAGGATGTTGCCGGCCCTGACCTGCTGGCCGCCGTATACCTTGATGCCCCGCCGCTGTCCCTGACTGTCGCGGCCGTTCTTGGAACTGCCGCCTGCCTTTTTGTGTGCCATCGGAATCTCTCCAAACAGTCATGTCTCGGGGAAAATAGCAGACACAACCTGATCATTTTCCTTGTTTCGCGGAACGCGAAACCAGTAATCAAATCGCGCCAGCGATGTGATTACACTTCGATGCTGTCGATCTTGACCGCCGTAAACCGCTGGCGATGGCCTTGCTTTCTGCGGTAGCGCTTTCGCCGCTTGTACTTGAACACCAGAATCTTTTTGGCCTTTCCCTGTTCGACGATATGGCCCTTGACCGCCGCATCCTCCAGCACCGGCTGGCCGACGGACACCTTCTCGCCGTCGGAAAAGAGCAGGACCTGGTCAAAGGAAACCGGATCGCCCACCTCGCCGGCCAGCTTTTCTACCCGAAGGACCTCTCCCTCGCCGACCTTGTACTGTTTTCCGCCTGTACTGACCACAGCGTACATGGTAAAACCCCCTTTACGCTCGGGCGGATCGCCCGAAATCTTTAAAACGCTGTATATTAAACTTTCCGACGTTTTTGTCAACAGAAAATTCCGGGCGCGTTGC
>CBFCZJ010000537.1:0-2242 GCA_965602445.1 uncultured Desulfobacterales bacterium
CTCCGGCCCGATGAATGCGAACCAAGGTTTCAAAAAAGTACATGTCGGCCAATTGCTCGGCTTCGCCTCCAAGTTTCCTAACTTCCAAAGTACGTTTGAATGCATTCCTGATGCTTTCTTCTTCTTCTGATGAAACCCACTTTAGCAGCGGCGTGACATCGCCCGACGCAAGGGCTTCGACGGCTGTAGCCACCACAGGCCCATCAAGCGTATCGCAATGGGCATGCGCACTGGCGGCTGGAAGAAGAATCAATGTGAATACAGCCGCTGCAACTGACAGCATAATCCTGTTTTTTGTCATACTCATGATTAAACCTCCTTTTGTTGGGCCGCACGGTCCCCATCCATATGGGGCATTACCGCCAAGGCAGCAGTAAGCCAGCGAGCGGGTAGGTTGGCGCTCAAGAAATCCCCCCTGTATCCTATTGGGTTGATTCGGGGGTTGTTTCATCCGCCTTTTCGGCAGGTTCGATGTCGCTTTGTAAACGGTCGAGCAATCCATCCTTGTCGATTCCATATTCTTTTGCGACATCCGCTATCGTATGGAAAGCATCCGCAGGACACCCCGCGCAGTTCAGACCCAGGTCGATAAAGGTATGCAGCAGGTGCGGATATTTTTTCAGCAGCTCTTTTACCGTGAGGGTTTCGGGCAAATCGCTTTTCACGACCGATGTTCCCTTTTCTTTTGGGGCAAATTCGCAAAGCAGCCCATCAGACGGCGAGTTCGAGTGCCCCGAGGGATTTTGATTTCGGGGCCAGGTTACCCGGGATTTCAGGCCGTGTCTTTGCGCCAGCGCAAACAAGAAGATTTTTTTAAAGGAAGCCGCGAAAGAGGAAGTTGAGGAGAAGCTATAGGGAGGACAAGGTCTGGATTCAGATACCCTCGGCGAAGGCAACCAGGGCATGGGGGTCGGTTACGATGATTTTTTCTCGTCCCGACTTGACCCACCCCTTTTTTTCCCAGGCACTGAGGGTGCGGCTGACCGTGTACAGCGTGGTGCCGGAGTAGTCAGCGATGTTTTGGCGACTCAGGGCGATATCGATCAAAATGCCACTTTCTTTCTTTGTTCCTGCCCAGCGCATCAGCCGGAGCAGCGACCGGGCAATACGCTGATCGACTTGTTCAGTGCACACTTCCAGATAGCGCTGCTGGACATCTTCGATGCGTGCCAGGATAACATCCAGCAGATTGATGGCAAGGTCCGGGAACCGGCGCATCAACTTCACCATCGTAGCGTTGTCCCATCCAACAACGTTGGTTTCCTGTATGGATTTTGATGTCACCGGATAAAGACCTTTTTTCATAACGGCAACAGCGGCTGTCAATTCTCCTGCGCCGATATAGCGAATAATGACTTCTTTGCCTTCTTCGTTAATCTTGGTCAGTTTCAAACGGCCCCGTCTCACCAAATAACAATGAGTTGCCGAATCGCCCTGATGGAAGAGGATTTGCTGGTGTTGCAGATCTTTACGAACTCCGCTGTTGATGACCAAGCG
This sequence comes from uncultured Desulfobacterales bacterium, assembly GCA_965602445.1. Classification (GTDB taxonomy): domain Bacteria; phylum Desulfobacterota; class Desulfobacteria; order Desulfobacterales; family CAFBRK01; genus JAIPEL01. The sequence goes on from CBFCZJ010000537.1 coordinate 1,498, forward strand.
GTAGTCTTCAGCCGCTAAGCCTTTAAAAACAGCGGATTTCTGGACGCCATCCAGCAACAATGAAAATCCCCTCTCTAATGCAGCAGTCGCTTCATCTCGGCGACTCGATCCGAGTATTTTGAAATGACCGACCGGATCGAAGGCGTGCGGAGCAATTCTTCGATGTCCTTGCGCTTGGCCTCCTGGTATTTCGCCATGATCCAGATGAACTCCACGGTGTAATCGGCTTTCATCTTTAAAAGGCAGCGACGGGCCTCGGCAATCTCCGCTGGATTTCCAGGATGCCATTTGGCGCCGTGCTTGGCAAGGATGTGGATCATTTTTATTCGTTTTGCTTTTCCTCCGGCGGGCACTCCTCTTCTAACATCGACGGCGGGCTCGGGGCCAGGGGATCCAGCCGTTCGGCGATGGTGATCATCCGGTCCTCGCCTCGAAAAAGGGACAATCGCTCCACCCTTTGCCCGGCTTCCTTTCTCGCCCAATACCTCCGGGGAGGCCTCGGGAATGTTGTATCTTTTGCAAATCTTGGCCAGGCCGACGTCCGACAGCCCGTACTTTTTGGCAAGCTGATGAATCGGGGTGGTCCACACTTCCTTGTACAGTTCGGCTCGCCTGATGCGGGTGCTATTGTCATTCATGACCCCTCGCCTCCCAGCATTGTCCAATGTAGCTCCGAAAATAACAAAGCACTGCGAAAATCGATAAATTACCTATAAGCCAAACCACTGCAGTACGTGTGCAGCAG
>CBFCZJ010000538.1:0-2233 GCA_965602445.1 uncultured Desulfobacterales bacterium
GAATTATCGCGATTTTCGCGGTATCGCTGTTGTTCATTTTTGCCTGGTTGGGCGCTGACTGGGCGACCCGTTTTCAGTATGTGGTGATGGCGCTTCTAATTGCCGCGCTGCTTTCTTTTTTTGTCGGGGGTCTGGCCCGCTGGGAAATGGCAACTCTGGTTCAAAACTGGACATCTCCCTCCCAAGGTCCCAACTTCTGGATAATCTTTGCTATTTTTTTTCCGGCGGTGACCGGTTTTACCCAAGGGGTGAGCATGTCCGGAGAACTGAAAGATCCCGGTAAAAGCCTGCCGCTGGGAACTTTTATGGCTGTGGGGATATCCATACTGGTCTATCTTGGTGCGGCCTTTGTGTTTGCCGGTGTTCTTCCCAATGAGATCCTGATGGAAGATTATGGCGCCATGAAACGGGTGGCCCGTTTCAGTGTTCTCATTGATGCCGGTGTGGTGGCCGCCACGCTGTCTTCGGCAATGGCCTCTTTTTTAGGGGCACCGCGGATCTTGCAGTCTCTTGCCAAAGATCGAATTTTTCCTTTTCTATTGCCCTTTGCCAAAGGGTCCGGTCCCACCGACAACCCCCGGCGCGGTGTACTCATTTCGGCAGCCATCGCATGGGTTACCATCAGTATGGGCCAGCTGAATCTCATTGCCCGGGTGGTGTCCATGTTTTTTCTCATTTCCTATGGTCTGCTCAATTACGCAACTTATTACGAAGCTCGCGCGGCCAGCCCTTCCTTTCGTCCGAAGTTCAAATGGTTTGACCAACGTCTGAGCCTGCTGGGATTTTTAGCCTGTCTTTTGGTGATGCTGGCCATTGATTTTAAAACCGGTCTGGTTGCCGTTTCCATTCTGTTTGCGATTTATCAGTATCTGAAACGGATGGCCGGCCCTGCCCGGTGGGCCGACAGCCGTCGATCCTATTATTTAAAACGCGCCAGAGAGAATCTTTTGGAGGCATCTGTCGAGCCGGAACATGATCGCGACTGGCGTCCTCAGATCCTTGCATTTTCCAAGGATGCTCAACGGCGGCCCGGGTTGCTGCGCTTTGCCTCATGGCTTGAGGGAAGAAGCGGGTTGACAACCGTTGTCAAAATTTTAGAAGGAGAAGGGATCAGGATGCTCAGACTCCAAGAGGAAAGCGAATCCGAACTCCGGTCAGATATCGCCGCGCATGGGTTTTCCGCGTTTCCGCTGGTGGTTTTTGCTCCGGATCTTGATATTGCCTTAAATACCCTGATCCAATCCACCGGTGTGGGACCGCTGAAAGCCAACACCATCCTGCTGAACTGGCTGGACCCTGAATCGGAAAGCAAAAATGACCAAAGAGAAATCAACATTGGACGAAATTTAAGAGCGGCATATCGCCTGGGACGAAATATCGTGGTTCTGGATGCGGATGAAGATAAATGGAACACGCTTGAGAATATTCCAGGTGAGGATCGGCGCATTGACGTGTGGTGGTTAAATGATGCCACCAGTCGTCTGATGCTGCTGCTCGGTTATTTGATAACCCGCAGCGACCCCTGGGACGCTGCCAAAATTCGTGTGCTGGCTGCCGGTTATCAGGCGGATACGTTGGAAAATTTAACGGATTTGAAAAACAATCTTGAAGAAGCGAGAATCGAGGCTGACCCGATAATCGTTACACATGTTGATATCGATAAACTTTCGGAATATTCGGCGGACGCTGCCGTGGTCTTTTTGCCGTTTCGTCTTCGCGGCGACCAAATCACCTGCCCGATCGATGCACCCATAGAAAAACTTTTGTCTCGGCTGCCGGTCACCGCCTTGGTTTTGGCCGCCGAGGACATTGCACTGGATGCCGAACCTGAGGAAGGAACGGCCGGCAATATAGCAGCCGCCATGGATGCGCTTGCGGATGCGGAAAAAAAAGCCGTTGAGGCCGAAAAGGAAGCGGCCAAAACTCGAGAGGTCGCAGAAACGGCCAGAGCAAAACTTTTAGAATTGGAAAATAGTACTCGAGATAGCCAAGAAGACCTGGGGACTCAATTGAAAACAGCGGCGGATACTGCCGAGAAAGAAGCCGATAAAGCTTTTCGCAAAGCGGCGAAAGCCAGGGCCAAGGTTGAAGAAGCTGCAAGAATTGTCAAGGAACTGGATCCAACGGCGGAATCCACAGAAAAAAAGGAAGAATAGTTACGGGAGGATTACCGATTTGTTTAAATGGTTTTCAACCATTAACTTATTCATTTTTTGAGCGAAAGCCTTGCAAT
>CBFCZJ010000539.1:0-2225 GCA_965602445.1 uncultured Desulfobacterales bacterium
CAACATGGGTGGCGATATCGCGGATCGATTCCACAGGGAGGCGGTTTTGAATCTGGATTTTTTGCCGGCGTGGCTCATCTGGTTTTTGCTCGGCATCGGACTGGCCTTTTTGGAGCTTCAAATGCCCGGGTTCATTGTCCTGTTCTTCGGGGTGGGATGCTGGGCGGTGGCCGGTGCCTTGATCATCTGGCCGTTGACGGTTACCCAGCAAATCCTTCTGTTTATGGCTGCGACCGTGGTTTCGATAGTTTTGCTTCGAAAGTGGATGATGAGAATCTTTCGCGGCGTTTCTTCCGGAAACAAAGACGACGGTTTCGACGATTTCCCCAGGGGAGCGCGCGTCAAAGTCGCTCACCGCATCACCCCCCATGAAAATGGACGAATCCTCTTCCGGGGCACGCTCTGGGATGCAACGGCAGATGAAGAAATCGAAGAAGGCGAGATCGTCGAAATTATCCGGTTCGCTGAAGATTCCCGCCAGATTTATTTTGTAAGAAAAGCTTAATTTATCAGGAGCATACTATGAGCCCGACGCTTATCGCCGTGGCGGTTCTTGCCGCCCTTGTTATTGTCATCATCGTAAAAACCGCCGTTATCGTGCCGCAGAAAAGCGAATACGTCGTTGAAAGACTGGGCAAGTACCAAAAGGTGCTGGGGGCGGGTTTTCACATTCTGATCCCGTTTCTCGACAAGGTGGCGTACAGATTTTCTCTGAAAGAGGAGGTTTTCGACATTCCCAGCCAGACCTGCATCACAAAGGACAATGTCACCGTCGAAGTCGACGGACTGATCTACCTGCAGGTGATGGACAGCAAAATGGCTGCATACGGCATCAACGATTACCGGCTTGCCTCTTCCCAACTGGCGCAGACCACCTTGCGCTCGTGCATCGGCAAAATCGATCTGGACAAGACTTTCGAGGAGAGAGAAACCATAAACGGTCAGGTCGTCGAATCCATCGACCAGGCGGCGCAGGCTTGGGGGGTCAAAGTCCTGCGCTATGAGGTCAAGGACATCCTGCCACCCGAATCGGTCAAAAAAGCCATGGAGGCACAGATGACCGCCGAAAGGGAAAAGCGCGCGGCCATCGCCAAATCCGAAGGTGACCGTCAGTCCACCATCAACCGCGCTGAGGGGGAACGGCAGGATGCCATTCTGCGTTCTGAAGGAGAAAAACAGAGGCGCATCAACGAAGCGGAAGGAAAGGCGCAGGAAATCCTCGCCGTGGCGGAAGCCACCGCAGAGGGGCTTCGAACCATTGCAGAACAGCTTCAAATGAACGGTGGGCAGGCGGCTGCCAATCTGCGCGTAGCCGAGCAGTACGTATCGGAATTCGGCAAACTGGCCCGGACCTCCAATACATTGGTCATTCCCAGCAACGTCGCCGACCTTGCCGGCATGGTGACATCGGCGATGAGCGCCCTGCAAAGTGTCAGCAAACAGCCTCTGGACCGCGGAAAACAATAGCCTGAGGCGCCTTTTCCCAGTCTTGCGACCCCATGAACCATGATCGATGCAACGCTGCTATTGTGAGCCTTGGGGTCGGACCTCGGCAACTAACTGAAATATTATAGAATACTGCGGAAATATGGCTTCAAAAAAGCCTTAAACTGCTATTTTTAGCCCCAAAAATAATGGTCTAAGGAAAACGTCGTGCCTCGGGCCAAACGTTACCACTTTTCCGGATACGTATGGCATCCCGCTTCGCCAAGGCTTCGCAGGACAAGTATTACGCATCAGGCTTCGCCGTTGGCTTCGACCCGACAGGCCGGTGCCATAAGCTGGAGTTTCTTCTCAAATTTGCCAGGGATCGTCGGCGGTGGCTTCATTTTGGATCGACGAAGGGGCACGGGTCCAAAATTCGAAAAGGGAAATCCGGTGGACCGAAAGCGTGGCAGTAGGGGGCAAAAGGTTTGTTGAGAATATCAAGGAAAAACTGGGGCACCTGGCACGAAGCCGTAAAAGCCGAGAAACGGAATCAGCCTGGGAACTCAGAGAACCTTCCTTTCCTTACGGTATCGATTTTCACACCGAAAATGGCGGTTTAAGGCAAAATAATCGCTATTTTTGGGAAGCAATTCCAGTGTTACCGGATAATTACTCCGGCCCGACCCCATGAAACGGACAAAGCAGCGTTGGACTGAGATGCAGAAAGCACTTTGGGAGGTTCATCCCGCGTATCGTGACCACCTGATAGAGGTGCAGAAAGAAATCGCAGCTCAAAC
>CBFCZJ010000540.1:0-2210 GCA_965602445.1 uncultured Desulfobacterales bacterium
GGCCGACACCCCCAAGGAGAAACAGCCCGAGGTGGGCATCGACATCTGCGTGGAGGCCATCGAACGGCTCAAAGACGTCGAAGGCGTGGCCGGATTTCACATCATGGCCATCGAGTGGGAGGAAAAGGTCCCCGAGATCGTGGAGCGGGCCGGATTATACCCACGTCCGGAATAAGGGCGCTGTTTTGCCCGCTAGGAAGCTAGGAAGCTGGGAAGCTTAAAAACAAAAAAGCACGGGAAGAAAACCTCCAGATGTTTTTCGCCTCCCAGCTTCCTCGCCTCCCAGCCTCCCAGCAAGTGAAAACCTGAATTCAGTTGTCGGAATTCAAGCTGAACCAACAACATAAACGGCACCAAACCCGAAGGAGGTCGTCATGAACGAGAAAAGAAGAGTGCTGGTGGTGGACGACGAGCCGGATTTTGCCGCCATCGTGCAGGGGAATCTGGAAAAGGAGGGATTCGATGTGGAGGTGGCCTACAACGGGATCGAAGGGATGGAAAAGGTCAATGCCAATCCACCCGACGCCATCGTCCTGGACGTAATGATGCCGGAGATGGACGGCTACAAGATGTGTGCCGCCCTCAAGGGCGACGACCGGCTCTGCGAGATTCCGGTGATCCTGCTCACGGCCGTGGCGTCCCATGTGACCTCGACCCGCTATACCCATGCCGAAGGGATGGCCATGGAAGCCGACGACTACATCGCCAAGCCGGCTTCGGCCGAGGACATTACCAAAAGTCTCCGGCGCCTGCTGAGCCTGGCATAACATCGCCTGCACGATTTGATGAAGGTTTCGCGTTTCTCGAAACAGGACAAAAGATCGGCAGACCTCCAGGCCTGCCGGGGCGACGCTCAACACCTGACGGTTGCGGGAGAAAACCATGGGATCAGCCACGATTCAAATCCGGGGCCGCCGGAAATCCACCTTCAAGGACGAAGTCATGGCGCTGCTGCCCGAGGGGGGGCATCTCAACGACTGCCTGACCTGCGGCCTCTGCGCCTCGGGGTGCCCGGCCGCAGGCCTGGCCGACATGGACCCGCGAAAGTTTCTGCGGCTGGCCTCCCTCGGCCTTGACGAGGAGGTGCTCACCTCCAAGTGGGCATGGATGTGCACCATGTGCCAGCGGTGCGTTTATGCATGCCCGATGAAAATCGATATCCCGCAGCTCGTGTTCAACGTCCGCAGCCGCTGGCCGAAGGACCAGCAGCCCAAAGGAATTCGCGGTTCGTGCGAGATGGCGTTCAAAAACGAAACCTGCAGCGCCATGGGGGCGAAAGAAGAAGATTTTGCCTTCGTGGTCGAAGACGTGTTGGAAGAATACCGGGCGGCCCAGCCAGAGTTTTCCGACATGCAGGCACCCGTCGACAAAGCAGGGGCGGCCTTTTTCCTGAACCAGAATTCCAGGGAGCCGGTGACCGAACCCGACGAGATGGTGCCCCTCTGGAAGATTCTGCACCTGGCCGGCGCCGACTGGACATACGGCAGCAAGGGGTGGGCCGCTGAAAACTACTGCCTGTTCTGCGCCGACCTGGCCATGTGGGAGGAAAACGTCCGGATCAAGGCCCGGTCCGTGGACGGACTGGGCTGCCGGACCTGGCTCAACACCGAGTGAGGACACGAATTTTTTTCGGTCCGGGTCGGACTGAACAAATTCAAGATCGATCATCACTTCGAGGTCAAAAGCATCATCGAGTATTACGCCCGCTGGATCCGGGAGGGCCGTCTGAACGTCGATTCGTCCTGGAACCGGGAGCGCAAGGTCACCTTCACGGTCCAGGACCCGTGCCAGCTCGTGCGAAAGTCCCTGGGCGATCCGATTGCCGAAGATCTTCGCTACGTGGTCAAGGCCGCCGTGGGCGAAGAAAACTTCATCGAGATGCAGCCCAACCGCTCCAACAACTTTTGCTGCGGCGGCGGAGGCGGGTTTCTGCAGTCCGGCTACCCGGAAGAAAGGCGGACCTACGGACGGCTCAAGTTCGAACAGGTGCAGGAGACCGGCGCCGAATACTGCATCACCCCCTGCCACAACTGCCACTCCCAGATCCACGACATCCGGGACCATTACGGCGGTGGATACCACACCGTGCACCTCTGGACGATCCTGTGCCTTGCTTTGGGGGTGCTGGGGCCCAACGAGCGGGCCTATTTAGGGGATGACCTCAAAGATGTCCGGGTTTTTCACCCGGAGTCGGAAATGTGATCCCGGCG
>CBFCZJ010000541.1:0-2202 GCA_965602445.1 uncultured Desulfobacterales bacterium
CGAGCAGGGCCATGGCTTTTGCAACAACGTTGTCCACGGTATAGCCGAAACGCTCCATGACGACACCTCCCGGAGCCGAGGCCCCGAACCGGTTCATGGCGATGACCGCCCCGGCATCGCCCACATATCTTTCCCATCCCATGGCGATGCCGGCTTCTACCGCGAGCCGCGCGTTCAATTCCGGTGGGAAGATCGCCCGTCGATAGGCGGGATCCGCTTTTTCAAACAGCTCCCAACTGGGCATATTGACCACCCGCACACCGATGCCCTTTTCCATTTTCAGCCGCTCTGCAGCGTTTAAGGCCAGGTGCACCTCCGAACCGGAAGCGATCAAAATCAGGTCCGTCGCCCCTTGAGCTTCGACCAGCACATACGCGCCCTGCTCGATCCGGGCGTCTTTTTGCGCGGCCGTCGGCAGAACCGGCAGCTTCTGGCGGCTGAGAATCAGCGCCGTGGGGCCGTCGGCGGTAGCCAGGGCCTGCCGCCAGGCATGGACGGTTTCGTTGGCGTCGGCCGGGCGAATCACGGTCAGCCCCGGGATGGTCCGCAACGACGCCAGATGCTCCACCGGCTGATGGGTGGGGCCGTCTTCTCCAACAGCGATGCTGTCGTGGGTGAAGACATAGATCACTGGAAGCTTCATCAGCGCCGCCAGCCGGATCGCCGGCCGCATGTAGTCGGCAAAGACCAGGAAGGTTCCCCCGTAAGGCCGCACCCCCCGGTGGAGGGCCATGCCGTTTAAAATCGCGCCCATGGCGTGCTCCCGCACACCGAATCGGATGTTTCTCCCGCCGTAGTTGGCTTTCTGAAAATCTTCTGCGCCATCGATGATCGTCTTGTTTGACGGGGCAAGGTCCGCGCTTCCGCCGATCAGCTCCGGAATCCGCCGGGCAAATGCGTTGAGCGCCTTTCCCGAGGCGGCCCGGGTGGCCACCAGCTCGCCTTCGGCAAATTCGGAAAGACCCTGGTCCCACCCCGCCGGAAGGCCGCAGTCCATGGCGGTCTTCCATTCTGTTGCCAGATCCGCATGCGACGACTCCCAATCGCGGAAAATCGCGGTCCACTCCTTTTCCGCGGCACGGCCCTGCGCCAGGCAACGTTCCCGGATTTCACGGGTCGCCTCCGGTACGCAGAACTCCTGGTCCTCCGGGCAGCCCAGATTCTTTTTGGTTCTGCACACCTCTTCTTTTCCCAAGGGCGCACCGTGGGCATCTGCAGACCCCTGTTTGCCGGGGCTGCCAAAGGCGATATGGGTGCGCAGCAGAATCAGCGAGGGGCGGCCGGATTCGGCCCGAGCCGCGTTGACGGCCGCTTCGATGGCATCGAGATCGTTTCCGTCGACCACCTCCAGGGTGTGCCATCCCATGGCCGAGAATCTTTCTGCGACATTCTCGGTAAAGGTGATCTCGGTGCTACCTTCGATGGTGATCCGGTTGTCGTCGTAAACGCAGATCAGGCGCCCCAGGCCAAGGTGGCCGGCCAAAGAGGCGGCCTCGTGGGACACCCCCTCCATCAGGTCCCCGTCTCCACAGATCACGTAGGTGTAGTGATCGACGATGTCCTTGCCGGACCGGTTGAACCGGGCGGCCAGATGGCGTTCTGCCATGGCCATGCCCACGGCATTGGCGATCCCCTGGCCCAGCGGTCCGGTGGTGGTTTCCACCCCCGGGGTATGGCCGTATTCCGGGTGTCCGGGCGTCCGGCTGCCCCACTGTCTGAACTGCCGGATGTCGTCCAGGCTCAGGTCGTATCCGGTCAGGTGCAGCAGCCCATACAGGAGCATGGAGGCATGACCCCCGGAGAGCACGAACCGGTCCCGGTCGGGCCATAGCGGATTTTCCGGGTTGTGGCGAAGAACCCGGGTCCACAGGACATATCCTGCCGTGGCAAGCCCCATGGGCGCCCCCGGGTGGCCGGAGCGGGCCGCCTCGATGGCATCCATGGCCAGGGTGCGAATCGTGTTGATGCACAGGTCGTCAACGGTGCACTGCGGATCGGACGGGCCCAGGGTCATGATCGCGCCTCCTTTGCATTGATGGCAGTTTTCTTATCAGATTCCAAGCGGATGGGTGGACCCTGCTTACACCGATTCTTTCCGGCTTTCAACCCCGGAATGACGCACCGGTAATGGCGGAAGTTTCACATGCGCCCCGCCGCTGACCGCGGCGTGATTCAAAATTCCAGATTCAAGATTCAAGATTC
>CBFCZJ010000542.1:0-2200 GCA_965602445.1 uncultured Desulfobacterales bacterium
ACCAGGCTATATGATTTCTTTCACCGCCGCAATCAGCTTCGCCTCGTTGGGGATGTAAAAGCGCTCCAGGGGCGGGCTGGCCGGCACCGGAATGTCCGGCCCGGTCACCCGCCGAAGCGGCGCTTTGAAACTGTCAAAGGCGTCTTCCATCGCCACGGCCGCCACCTCCCCGGCAAAGCCGCCGGTGCGGGTGGCCTCGTGCAACACGACCAGACGGCCGGTCTTTCGCACGGAGGAAAGAAGCGTCTCCTTGTCCATGGGCACCAGGGTGCGCAGATCGACGACCTCCATTTCGACGCCGTCTTTGGCGATCTGCTCGGCCGCCCTCATGGCCACGCCGACCATTTTCGACCAGCTGACCACAGTGACGTCGCTTCCCTGCCGCTTCACGTCGGCCTGACCGATGGGGGTCAGGTATTCCTCCTCGGGAACCGGGCCAGGCACGAAATAAAGCATCATGTCTTCGATGAAGACAACGGGATTCGGATCCCGGATGGCGGACTTGAGAAGCCCCTTGGCATCGGCCGGTGTGGAAGGCATGACCACCTTCAGTCCCGGGCAATGGGCAGCCCAGGCTTCCAGGTTGTGGGAGTGCTGGCAGCCGGCGCCGAAACCGGCCCCGGATTTCATGCGCACCACCAGCGGAAAGGAGGACTTTCCCCCGGACAGGTATCGCAGCTTCGCGGCATGGTTGACGATCATATCCGAGGCCAGGGTAAAAAAGGGATTGAACATGATTTCCACCACGGGTTTCAATCCGGCTTCGGCTGCGCCCACCGCCAATCCGGCAATGGCCGCCTCTGACACGGGAGTGTCCTTCACCCGCGCCGGTCCGAACTCTTCCAGCAAACCGGCGGTGGGGAGCACCGGGCTGGCATGGATGCTGACACCGACGCCCTCCCCGGCCAGAAACACATCCGGGTCCCGCAGCATTTCTTCTCTCAGCGCCTGATTGACGGCCTGCCCCATCATGAGTTTCTGCATGCTGTTGCACCTTTCATCCCGGAAAAAATTCGTTGAAATTGTTTTCAAAACCTCGGATCGCGCCGAAGATCCAAGACTACCTCCATGCACAATTAAGGTGACGTCTTTTTCACCGCAGAGGCGCAGAGGACACGGAGGGTGCGCAAATAAGATTTTAAAAGATTTTTTCTGCGCCCTCCGTGTCTCCGCGGTGAGTTTTCATTGGTCTGAGAAACGCCACCGGAATTATGCTTCTGCACACTAGGCAAAGACATCCTCCAGGGCTTCCTCCGGCTCGGGATAAGGGCTCTCTTCTGCAAACCGGACGGCCTCCTGAACCACGGCCTCGATACGGCCCTCCATCTTCTGCAGTTCATCTTCGCTGATCAGTCCTTGGGCGAGCATATCGGCGCGCAGTTTCGGAATGGGGCACGTGGCCTGCCAGGCCGCTATCTCGTCTTTGGGCTGGTAGACCTGCAGGTCGCTTTCCCCATGGCCCCGCCATCGGTAGGTCTTGTATTCGATCAGGGTCGGCCCCTCACCGGAAACGGCCCGGGCCCTTGCCTCCCATGCCGAAGCATAGACCGCCAGGGCATCGTTGCCGTCGACGACAACCCCGGCCATGGCATATCCCGCCGCCCGGTCAGCGATGTTTGCCGCCTTGGTATGCTCTTCATACCGCTGAGCGCCGGCGTACAGATTATTTTCGCAGACGAAGATCACCGGAAGCGCCCAGACGCTGGCAAGATTGAGGGCTTCATGAAAGGAGCCTTCGTTTGCAGCGCCGTCGCCGACAAAACAGACGGTGACGCGTTCCTGCCTTCGATACTGCTGGGAAAACGCCCTGCCGACGGCGATCGGCGGCCCCCCGCCGACCACGGTCGTCGTGCAAACAGCGTTGACCTCGGGTACCGCCAGGTGAAGCGTCCCGCTTTTGCCCTTGTTGCATCCGGTGCTTTTTCCGTAAATCTCGGCCATCAGCGCATTCGGATCCGCGCCCTTGGCCAGCAGGTGGCTGTGGCTTCTGTGGTTGGTGACGATCACATCTGCAGGTTCAAGCGCAGCACAAACCCCCGCGCCGACCGCTTCCTGCCCGGTGCACAGGATCATCATTCCCGGGATCTTACCCTCGCTCTTGCACAGCTCTGTCAACGTCTCCTCGAACCTGCGGGAAAGCAGCAGGAAGTAGAGCATTTCGAGCTTTTTCTCACTGGATATCTGCATGGTCCCTCCTGTT
>CBFCZJ010000543.1:0-2190 GCA_965602445.1 uncultured Desulfobacterales bacterium
GAAACTCCGGTTTCGTGTGAACTTTTAGCTGTCTTACGCCGAGAAAAATCCCCCCATCCCCCCTTTTTTCAAAGAGGGGTGCGCTTCGGGCATTGGTTCGGATTTGCCAAAGGCGAAAGCCTCAAAGCCCCCCTTTTGGAAAAGGAGGATTTGATGGGATACCCGAATGAAGTTTCATACGAGCCCCGCCGCTGACCGCCGGGACGGTCAGTTTGATCAATACTGAAACTTCCCCCGAAGCCTCTGCCGATGTAGTGAACGGCCTCCGTGCCGTTCATGAAGGCACGACACGGAGGTCGTGCCCTACAAAAACCGCGGCTTCAACCGAAGTTTCATACGAGCAAAAGTTTTGCGACCACTCGCTTTTCAAGAACCTCCGGCATTTTGCGGTTGTTGACATTCTGCTTCGAACATTTTAGGGTTTCTCCCCTCACATTTCTTTTACTGGATTCGCAACATGCGAAACCCTTATAAAATCGGGTGAGCGATTTTATCCGGAGAGTGCCATGTACTCTAAAATATTGATTCTTCGATTCCCGAATACAGAAGTCGAAAAACCGATCGTCTGCTACCTGGTAAAGGACTACGACCTGACCTTCAACATTCTCAACGCCGCTGTGCTCCCCCGCAAGGAGGGGGTGATGGTGCTCGAGCTCTCCGGCAGCCGCAAGAACTTCCGAGAAGGGGTCAAGTACCTCAAATCCCACGGCATCAAAGTGCAGAACGCGGGCCAGGAAGTTCGGCGGGACCATAACAAATGCACCCACTGCGGCGCCTGCACCGCGGTCTGTCCCACCGGCGCCCTCGTGGTGCAAAGACCGGAGATGACGATTGTCTTCGACCAGAAAAAATGCAGCGTTTGCGAGCTCTGCGTTCCGACCTGCCCTACCCGGGCCATGGAGGTCCGGCCGACGAACTCCGCCTTCTTCGAATAAATTCGCTGCGCGAATTTATTAGAAACCCTATGATTCAAAATCAACAGACAATCGCCGTCGCCCTGAGCGGCGGGGTGGATTCGCTCGTGGCGGGCTACCTGCTCAAGAAGCAGGGATATTCGGTTTTTGGGGTTCATTTCATCACCGGATACGAATCGCCTCCGGACGCTGCCCCCTGTCCGGACCCGGCTTCTGCCGCCGCCGATCGAATTGGGCCGATAGCGGAACAACTCGGAATCGAGCTTCACATCGTCGATGTTCGCACTGAATTCGAACAGCGGGTGGTCCGCTATTTTACCCGGACCTACCGGGAGGGAAAGACGCCCAACCCCTGCCTGGTATGCAACCCCGTGATCAAATTTCAGACCGTGTTCGACAGGGCCCGGAAAATGGGCGCCCAAAAGCTGGCCACCGGCCACTATGCCCGCATTGGAAAGTCGACCGACGGTTCGCTCCGGCTGCTGAGAGGAGCGGACCGAAGCAAAGACCAGTCCTATTTCCTGGCATTTCTGAGCCCCGCTCATCTGGGCCGCGCGTTGTTTCCCCTGGGCTCGACGACAAAAACGGAAGTAAAGGCCTTTGCACACCAAAAAGGCCTTGTTCCGGCGGTGAGCGAGAGTCAGGATGTCTGCTTTCTCCGGGGAGATGACTACAAACGGTTCCTGGCCGAGCGGGACCCGAAGGCCATGCGACCCGGGCCGATCGTGGCCGTAGACGGAAAGGTCATCGGTGAGCATAAGGGGCTTTACGGTTTTACCGTGGGCCAGCGCCGGGGAATCAATGTGCCGGCCGCCGAACCCTACTACGTGGTCCGGCTGGACAGAGAAAACAACCGCCTGGTGGTGGGATTCAAGGAGGCCCTCTACGCCGGCCGGTGCCGCGTCGAGAAGGTCCAGTGGCCGGCAACGCGGCCCGAAACCCCGTTTCAGGCCAGAACCCGAATCCGCTACCGGCACGGCGGTGCCACATCGACCGTAATCCCCGTCGACACCGAGACGGTGGAGGTCGTTTTCGACCGTCCCCAGGCCGCCGTCACCCCCGGCCAGGGGGCGGTCTTCTATCGAGGAGATGAAGTGATCGGGGCGGGCATCATTGCATAAGCTGGGACGCTGGGAGGCTGAGAGGCTGGGAGGCTTCCACTACAGATGTCGGAGGTCCGATGTCGGATGTCAGCCGCGCGGGATTCAGAAAAATAATGACAACCGCGGCTTCGACCGAAGTTTCATACGAGCGCCGCCTCTGGCCGGCTGCGCCG
>CBFCZJ010000544.1:0-2188 GCA_965602445.1 uncultured Desulfobacterales bacterium
CAGACGGCATCGTGAAGCCTCGGCCGGAACTCCCGGATCTTTTGGTTTTCCCTGGAGGGATGAATCCGGTTCGTCAACAAGACCACAATCAGCGAAGATTCCAGGTCGATCCAGAACGAAGTCCCGGTAAACCCCAGGTGCCCGACAGCACTTTTCGAAAATCGCTCCCCGCAGCTTGCCTTCACCGGTTCGGGGTTGTCAAATCCCAGCGACCGTTCATCTTTTCGCCGGTGGCTGAAAAAATGCAGCACCGTTTTGGAGGAAAACGGTCCTTTGACGGCATCGCCGTGGAATCGATCCAGGAGGATCTGCGCCAGCCGTCCCACATCGGCGGCGGAACCAAACAGGCCGGCATGGCCGGCGACGCCGCCAAGAGCCCAGGCGTTTTCATCGTGGACCTCGCCTCGCAGTATCCGCTTTCGCCAGGGACACTTCTCGGTGGCGGCATATCGGCCGATTTCAAAGGGCGGCGCCAGTTTCGGAAAATGCAAACTGCCGAGCTCCAGCGGCAAAAAGATTTTTTCCCGGCAAAGTTCGGAAAGGCCTCGGCCGGCGGCTTTTTCAAGGACCTGCTGCAGGATCAGAAAACCGATGTCGCTGTAACGGGTCTTTTTCCCAACGGCGGTGATTCGCTCCTCGTTGAGCAGCATTTTCTGCAAATGGGCCGGGCGGGCGCGCAAGGGCCGGCTGACCAGCTCCTCGAAATAGGGCCGGTAATCCGGAAGTCCGGAGGTGTGGCGAAGCAGGTGTTCGATGCTGACCGCCGCCTTGTCGGTATCGGAAAAGGCCGGAATCCAATCCCCCAGGCGATCTTCGAGCCGAAGCCGGCCGTCTTCGATCAGCACCATCGTGCACAGGGTCGTGGCCAACGGCTTGGTCAACGATGCCAGGTCAAAAAGCGTACCTTCGGCCACCGGATCTCCTGCGGCAATGTCCGCTTTGCCGTAAGGTTCGTGGAAGAGCTGTCGCCCGTCTTTGAGCACCAGGACCACGGCGCCGGGGAAGACCCCCTCGGCGAGCCCCTCGCGCATCAGCCGGTCGACAGTTGTAAAATCATGCATGTTCATCACGTTCCAGGTTCAGGGTTCAGAGGTTCGGAGGTTCAGAGGTTTTGAGGGTGAAGGTGCCAGATTCAAAAGCGAATGAGATTTTTTCTGCCCTCCATTTGTACCGGCGAGGTTGCTCTTTAACGAAGACGAAATCCGGCAGTTTCTGCCCTCTATCTCCTGCCCTCTGTCCTCTGTCATCTGTCATCTGCGGTATGTCGTCTGCCTACCGTCTTTCCACCGTTGCCGCTTCCTGGTACTCCAGCAGCCCGTTGTCGGCATCCAGCTTCGCCATCGGGCCGATGGGAAGGGTTAGATTGCACTTTCCGTGGCCCGCGGCGACGCCGGCCAGAATCGGTATTTTCTCTTCGGAAAAGGCCTGTTTTACGATCCGGCCGATGTCAGCGGGCTTGCCGCAGTCTTTGAAATTTCCGAGTACCACCGCCCTGACACCTCGAAGAACGCCGGCCAGCCTCATCTGGGTCAGCATTCGGTCGATCCGGTAAGGGGCCTCGCCGATGTCCTCGAGAAACAGAATATGGCCGGCAAATTTCGGAGCAAACGGCGTTCCGAGCATGTGGCAAAGAACGGTCAGATTTCCACCGCATACCGGCCCGACGGCCGTTCCGGGCCGGATCGTCTCTCCGTCCTCGCTGCGGCGGCGGATCTTGTCTGGCCCGGTCAGCGCCGAAAAAAGCGCCGAGACGGTTTCGGTTTCCGCCGTTGCCAGCGCCGTCACCATCGGGCCGTGGAAGCAGGCCAGGCCGCTGCGTTGATAAAAATTGGCCAGAAGGACGGATGCATCGGAAAAGCCGACAAATGCCTTCGGGTTTCTTCTAATGATGCCAAAGTCGAGCAGGGCAAGAATCCGCAGGGAGCCGTAGCCTCCCCTGGCGCAAACGATGCCGTCCACGGCCGGATCCTCGAAAAGCCGGTGAAGCTGGTCGGCCCGACGCTCATCGGAGCCGGCCAGATAGCCGTCTTGGTCGTATAGCCCCTCGGCAAGGACGGTGGAAAACCCCATCGCTTCGATCCGGGCAATCCCCTGCTCGAAGGTCTGCCGGTCAAAGGGAGAAGACGCCGCCACCACCCCGATCCGGTCCCCCGGCTTCAGCCGTTTGGGTTTGAGAAGAGACTGATCC
>CBFCZJ010000545.1:0-2180 GCA_965602445.1 uncultured Desulfobacterales bacterium
ATTTTCCGACCTATGGGGCAGCCAACCACATCGCCATCTGGGGGGCGGGAAAACCGCCCACCGCCTTTCCCCTGCCGAAGACCGGTTTTAAAGGAATCCGGTTTTTTGACGGCCGCGGCGCCACCCGGGCCGAGGTCTTCGAGGTCTTGAAGCTGATCGCCGAGCACCAGGCCGTGCTGGCCACGGGCCACATCTCCCCGAAAGAGTCGATGGCCCTGATCCGGGAGGCCCGGGCACTTGGCATCGAGCGGGTGCTGGTCACCCACGCGTCCGAACCGGTCACCTCCTTTCCCGCTGCCCTGCAAAAAGAGGCCATCGGACTCGGCGCATGGATCGAACACGCCTTTTTCGCGGTTACGCCCTCCTGTCCGACCCCCGTGCCGCTTGAGACCATCGGGGAGATGATCCGGGCCACCGGCGTGTCGAGGGTCATTTTGTCTTCGGACTTCGGCCAGGTGGAAAACGGCAATCCCGTCGCCGCCTTCGGAAACTACCTGGAGATGATGACGACCGTCGGTTTCACCCGTGCAGAACTTCGGCAGATGGTGGTTGAAAATCCGAAACATCTTCTTGAAGGGTAGAACATGGAACCCGGATCGCTTCACCGGCTGGCCGCTTTTACCGACTGCATCGACGGCGGCAACCCCGCAGGCGTCTGGATCGGAGGCAACCTACCCGCCCCGCGGGAAATGCAGCGCATCGCGGCCGAAGTCGGGTTTTCCGAAACCGCGTTTATCACCCCGAGTGCCGGGCTTTTCCGTACCGTTCGATACTACAGCCCGGAGGCCGAAGTGTCTTTCTGCGGCCATGCGACTGTCGCAGCGGGAGTCCTGCTCGGCCGGACCGGCGGAGAAGGCACCTACCGTTTCTCTACGGGGGTCGGAGAGGTGCCGGTCGATGTCCGAAA
Organism: uncultured Desulfobacterales bacterium; assembly: GCA_965602445.1. GTDB lineage: Bacteria > Desulfobacterota > Desulfobacteria > Desulfobacterales > CAFBRK01 > JAIPEL01. The sequence goes on from CBFCZJ010000545.1 coordinate 908, forward strand.
CAAAAACGGTCGTTGGGAGGCCTCTCTGACCTCGGTAACACCCTCCCACGAGCCGGCATCCGATGGGCTCGTCGATAGCGCCCTTTCCGCGCTGAGATGGAAGCGGGCAGATCTCGATACATCGATTCCGCCGGCCCGGGCTTACGCCGGCGCCTGGCACCTGGTGCTGGCTGCGGCCAAACCCGATTTGCTGGCCCGCCTTGACTATGATTTCGACGCCCTCAAGGCACTGATGCACGAAGACGGCCTCACCACGCTTCAACTGGTGTGGCGGCAGAGCGGGAACCTGTTTCATTCCCGCAACCCTTTTCCGGTTGGCGGTGTGGTGGAAGATCCGGCCACGGGGGCTGCAGCGGCCGCCCTCGGCGGATATCTCCGAGACGCCGGTTTGGTCAAAGCACCCGCCACGATCCTGATTCGCCAGGGCGACGCCATGGGGCGACCCAGCCGCCTGCAGGTGGACATCCCCTTGAAGGGGGGAATCGTGGTGACCGGCACGGCCGTATTCATGGACAAAGAGAAATGATAGGAAGAAAAACCCTGCCGAACGGTTCGTCCATCTTCGACCCTTACGAAGACCGAACGGCCCGGAATATTCGAAACCGGCTGTCGGTCGCGTTTGTCCTGGCCGTCCAGGACAGCGATTTTGAAGGCCTCCTATCCTCGGTCCAACGGATCTGCCCTCCCGAGACCGGCCCCGTCTACTGCGCCTTTGTAAATGACCGGATGAATCGGTACCGGCGCGCCTTGGAAACGATTCGGGCGCAGCAGGCCGCAGCTCCCATCCACCAGGCGGTCGTGCTATGGAACGAAGGGCTCTTTTTCGAGGTCCACGAAATCCTGGAAAGTGTCTGGAACGATTCCCAGCGGTGGCGAAAAGAAGCGCTGCGGGGGTTGATCCAGGCTGCCGGCGTCTACGTTCACCGGCAGCGGGGGGCAGACCGGGCCGCAGAGAGGCTGGCCGACCGCGCCGTCGCTCACCTGGCCGCACATCGGGAAAATTTGCCTGAAATCTCCAATATCGAAGACCTGATCGAAGCGCTGACCGATCCGGCCCGGCCGGCACCGGTTTTGGAGTTCGTTGGTCGAATGGTTAAATAGGGGCCAAAAACCGATATTCCTCACCGTCTCATTTTTTGGATCAAAATTCCCGACCAAACATCCTGCTGAACCACCGATGCCTCTTAGGGGTGGTATTTCTAGATAAAATCGGGCACAGATGGTAATAGTGCGCGAATCGTCGTCGAGAAGTAGAAAGGATTGGCGAAGCAGT
>CBFCZJ010000546.1:0-2177 GCA_965602445.1 uncultured Desulfobacterales bacterium
CAGCTATTAATTTTCGTAAGGAAGACAAAGGAATGTTCTGCTCCTGATATAGTCCTATTTGTTCGCGCGCTATGGTGTCGATGGACAAGCCGCACTGAAACCAGACTTCCGCAAAGATAGCTTCACCAAGTTCTACCGGTCACTGCGCTGCGCATCCAACAATGTACCCCACGCCCGGGATGGTTCGGATAATATCGCCGGATGCCGAATCACCGATTTTATGGCGAAGGTTTTTGATGTGAGCATCCATGAAGCCGGGCATGCTATAAGGGTCCACATCATCTCCCCATATATGTCTGAGCAGGCTGAAACGCGCTACGACCCTGTTTTGGTTGTTCAGGAGAAACTCAAGGATGGCATACTCTTTGGAGTTGAGCCTGACCGATTCCCCCCCCCTGGTTACCCTGTGGTTGATCGTGTCAAGCACCAAGTCTTGTATCTGCAATACGGCTTCGCAACAGCCTTCGGATCTTCCGAGCAAAGCGCGCACCCGAGCCAGCAATTCAACCAGGGAAAACGGTTTGGCCAGGTAGTCATCCGCACCAAAATCGAGGCCTTTTAACCGGTCTTTTACATCGCACCTGGCCGTGATCAAGATCACGGGCGTTTCGTAGCCGGCCTTTCGTGCCTTTTTAAGGACGGTCAGTCCATCGATCTTCGGCATCATGATGTCGAGAATGACCGCATCGAAAGCGGTTTCAAAGAGTTTATCCAGTGCCTCTTGCCCGTCTGCTGCGGTCTCTACGATATAGTGCTGCCGGGTCAGAATTTGCCGCACCTGTTCCCGCAGCAGGTGATCGTCGTCAACTATCAAGATTTTCAAGGCCGCGTTCATCTCCAAAATTCCCCCGTTGCGTGCAAGCCCTCTGACCTGTTTCAATACTTCCAGATCACATACCCGGAAGAACCGTTTTGATCCTGAAAAACAGGCACGGGAAGCTGATCCGCCCATTGGCAAATACGCTTCACTCTGGCGATCAGCACCGCCTTTCCCCGGTGACGGCGGATCAGGTCGGCTGCCGACCGCGTGCCGAGCAATCTGCCCTGCGCATCTTTGCAGCCCAGCCCGTATTCAAGCTCACCGGCCGCGCCAAGCACGTATACATCGCTTCTTTGCAGGTACCAGCAGACCGCCCCGATCGAATCTTCATCGGCGATGATCACGTCGGCGTCGGCAAGGCCCCGTGCGTGTTGCTCTAAAAATAGGCCCGGCGCTCTCACCTCGAGGGTCAAGACCGGAATAGCGTAGTGAACGACAAAAAAAAGAAGAAGCGGCGCGGTACCGTAAAACAGCACTTTATCTTTCCCGATCCGGCTCCGAAACGCCCTAAGGAAAAACAGGAGAGAAAAGAAAAGCCCGACGGCGATCATCATGAGTTTAAACGGATGGCTGAATGGCCGAATACCGTTGAAGGAAAAGATCTGGACATACAAGAGAGCGTATAGAATCAGTCCGAAAAAAACCGCGCTGAGAAGGACCCCCCCCTGAAAGAGCCGCTGCCGGGGATTCTCCCGCAGGACCTGAAAAAGCCCGAAGGCCATGAGAACGGCAAACGGCGGGAAGCAGGGAAGGATGTATGTCAGAAGCTTTCCGTTTGACAAAGAGAAGAATAAAAACGGAAAGGCCAGCCAACAGCTGGCAAATCGGAGTAACCGTCCCTGAGGATCCTGTTTGCTGATTCGGCCTCTTAGCCCCGCCACTGCTGCAGGCGCCATGAAGGTCCACGGAAGAAACATGCCCGGTGCGGTCAGAAAGAAATACCAGAAAGATGCTTTGTGCTGGGCATCGTCGGCCATAAAACGGCGGATATGTTCATTCCAGAAAAAGAAGTGCCAGAAATCCGGTTCTCTAACATGGATGGCAAGACTCCACGGCAACGCCACCAAGACGGCGGAAAGAATCGGCAGCCAGCTCATGCGAAGCAGGTCGGCATAGCGGCGCTGCCAGAGCAGATAGGGGGCCAACGTCAACATCGGCCCGGCAAACGCCAGAAACCCTTTGGTCAGAAATGCCAGGCCGCAGGCCAGGCCGGAGAGCAGCAGAAAGCCCTTTTCTTTCCGGGAGCCCGGGACAGCTTCGGAGGCCAGATAAAAAGCGGCGATGGTCGCGGTCAGAAAAAAAGAAAACAGGTTGTCCAGCACAGCCGTATTGCCCACGCCGAACACTTCGAAACAGG
>CBFCZJ010000547.1:0-2176 GCA_965602445.1 uncultured Desulfobacterales bacterium
CCGAAAAGACCATCGCTGAAAAACGGCCGGAATACCGCAGATACATCGAAACGGTACCGGCCTTTTTCCCGCGAAAGCCGAAACGAGAGCGGCAGCGGTAGAAGCCCATGTGATGAAGGCAACGAATTACGAAACGATCATAAACTCACCGAGACGCAGAGAACGCGGAGAAAAAATCTTCTTTTTGATTCAGCGCTTATCCAGAAGCCTCCAGCGTTGGACCGCCGGATGCCGATGGGTATCAGCTCTCCAGCCGGCCAAAACTCGCCGGAAAAGCCGCATAAAGACGGCCGCTGATCAAAACGCATAAAAATGTAGGCGGCCAATAAAGATTGCCACAAAGATCCAGGTGTTTTCGCTGCGGCCGTCTTAACGCGGCCTAACCGGCTCAAACAGTTGCCCGGCTTCCGATCTGACACCCATCGGCCTCCGGCTCAGGCTTCCTGGAGTTTTATGGAGCACCGCATTTTATTTTTCATTTCTTCTCTGCGCTCTCCGCGTCTCTGTGGTGAATGCTATATGTACAAAATGGCAGTAAACCCACAGAAAGGACTAAAGCATGAAACCGTTGATCAAACTGGCAGACAAGGGAAAGATCCCCGACCCGGCGATTCGATGGGGGATCCGAATGCTTGACCGGGTGCGGCTTTTTCAGGAGGGCAGAGGCGGACCCCGGGCCAGGAATGCCAGAAAGCAGCGGTTCATCGAGGCGATGAGGCGAGCTCCCATCGCACTGGTGCCGGAAAAGGCGAACGATCAGCACTACGAGCTGCCGTCGGAATTTTTCGAAAAGGTCCTGGGAGCCCACCTCAAGTACAGCGGATGCTATTTCCCGCCGGGGGTAGATACCCTCGACGATGCAGAGTCCGCCATGCTTTCGCTGACCGCGGAGCGGGCAGAGCTCGCCGACGGGCAGGACATCCTGGAGCTGGGCTGCGGCTGGGGGTCGCTTACGGTCTGGATGGCCGAGCACTTTCCGGGCAGCCGGATCACCGCCGTCTCAAACTCTCGGCCCCAGCGCCGGTTCATCGAACAGCGGCTGAAAGAAAAAGGCCTCACCAATGCGGTCATTCTCACCGCCGATATGAACGATTTTTCCATCGACCGGCGCTTTGACCGGGTGGTGTCGGTGGAGATGTTCGAGCACATGCGAAATTGGGAGCGGCTGCTGGAAAAAGTCGTCGGCTGGCTGCTGCCCGGCGGAAAGCTTTTCATCCATATTTTTACCCATCGGGAATTTGCCTATCCTTTCGAATCCGAAGGTGGCGGCAACTGGATGGGCCGCCATTTTTTCTCCGGCGGGATGATGCCCTCAGACGACCTGCTTTTCCACCTGCAGACGGATCTTGCCGTGGAAGACCACTGGCGGGTGTCCGGCACTCATTACGCCAAAACCGCAGAAGCGTGGCTGGCCAACCTGGATTCGAAAAAAGACAAGATCCGCCCCATTCTGGCCGGCGTCTATGGCGAGGAAAATGCGGAACTGTGGCTGCAGCGATGGCGGATCTTTTTCCTGGCCTGTGCCGAGCTGTGGGGGTTCAACGACGGCACCGAGTGGCTGGTCTCCCACTACCGGCTGTGCAAAGAGGGATCGCCTCACGGGGAGACGAACCGGAGATAGTCGCCGGGCGGGATGTTGTCCCCACCGTTCTTCGACGTTTGCAGTGCCAGGTGCGAAGGTGTTTGATTTCGATGCCCCAGAATTGCCGTAATCCTATTGCCCGACGGCAATGAGGCTTTCTCCCGGCGTCCCCGGGGGGTGATGTAAGATTTTATCCCGATTGTCCGGGAGGAATCCAGAAAAAATGAAGCCCGCAACTTATGGACATCGTCGGGTATCCGGCATTATGTAATATATTACATTAGACTCAAAACCGGGAGGACTCAGCCATGGAACCGGACCTGAATCCCCTCAACGAAGACGGCCAGAGAAACCTTTTCTGCCCGTATTACCGGCAGTGCCTCGACATGGCGGCCAGGCACCAGTGGCCTTTCTGGTCCTGCGAGGCCTGTGCCCACCGGTACGAGGTTGAAGAGCTCACCGACGGGGTGTTGACTTACGCCGACGCCTCCCCGGTCTATAGCCTGCCCAAACCCTCGCTTCGGATCGAGGGATAATGGAGACTTGGGAGACGCGGTCTTGATCGTTGAACTTCGCCTGCGGACCTATGAAAGC
>CBFCZJ010000548.1:0-2167 GCA_965602445.1 uncultured Desulfobacterales bacterium
GGACCGAAAAACCGCAAGAAATTCGGAGGGTATTACAAAACTATTACAAAGGCAGTACTTAGGCGGGTGGGTCCGGATCGAAGAGATATCCGACGGACCGGATGCTCTTGAAATACCGGGGCGCCTTCGGATTGTCTTCGAAGTATCGCCGGAACCGGACGATGAACCCGTCCAGGGTGCGGGTAGACACTTCCCGGGTGTAGCCCCAGACAATCTCCAGGATTTTGTCCCGGGACAGGGGCTTTCCCGGATTGGCCACGAAGAGCTTCAGCAGCTTGGCTTCCTGCTCGGTGAGGGTGATCTTGCCCTTGCGGCATTCGGCGGTGCCGGTTTCGAAATTGACGATGTTGCGCCCGAAGGCATAGCGGGCTTGGTCTCCGGTATCCGACGGAATCGGCTCCCGGCTCCAGTCGGCGCGCTTGAGCAGCCTGTCGACGCGCAAGAGCAGTTCTTCCAGGTTGAACGGTTTGGCCATGTAATCGTCCACGCCGTATGAAAGCCCCTTGATTTTGTCGTCCGAAGCGCTCTTGGCAGACAGTACCAGAATCGGGATTCGTTCATCTTTGAGCCGAATCGACTGAAGAACGGAAAGACCGTCGAAACCGGGCAGCATGATATCGAGAATCACCAGACCCGGAGACCGTTCTTCCCATTGGCGAACGCCCGACGGGCCGTCGCCGGCGATCTCCGTTTCATACCCCTGCAGCCGCAGGTTCAGCGCCAGGCCTTCTGCAATATGGACGTCGTCTTCGACGATCAGAATCAGTTCTTTCTTTTCTTCGGACATCATTCGTTCCCCGAGAGCGCCGTATTTCGTATGAAACTTCATGTTCCCGGTCCGTCATTCCGGGCCCTGGACTTGATCCGGGGGAATATAGGTTTTTGTGGATCCCGGCTCGGAGTTTATCCCGCACCCCGGATCAAGTCCGGGGCAGGCTTTGATGCGGGGCTTCGCTGCGGCCGGTCGCAGATCCCGCGATCCTTGCGGGGGATGACGGATTGGGAAGTTTCACGGTTGATCAAACTGATCGCCCCAGCGGCCCCTGAAAAAGATCACCGCCGCGCATCTTTGGGCAGCGTCAGGGTAAACACCGATCCCTTGCCGATGCCTTCGCTTTGGGCGGCCACTTTCCAGCGGTGAAGCTTTGCAACGATTTGAACCAGGTAGAGCCCCAATCCGGTCCCCTTGGCGGTCATATCGTCGACCCGCCCCACCTGATAAAATTTTCTGAAAATCTTTTGGATCTCTTTTTTTTCAAATCCGATGCCGTTGTCTGCAAAATGGATAAACCGCCTCGAACGATCTTCTGAGAATCGGATATCCAGCTGCGGACAATCCTTGTCGTTGTATTTGACCGCGTTGGTGGCCAGGTTCATCAGGAGCATTTCAAACAGCGACAAGTTTATCCGATACGGGGGCAGCGGTTCGGAAGGCTTATGGATCCGAACACGGGCATTGGTGAACAGATGCTGGTTGTTTCGGAAAAAGGTTTCGATGACAGAAACCAGGTCGACGGAGGTGAATTCTTCTGCATAGCTCTTGCTTTCGATCTTGGCCAGGTTCAGGATTCGATCGATGTTTTCCTTCAGCCGGTCTACGTCGGCGATCATATATCCCAGGTACTTGTCCTGATCCTCTTTGGGAAGATCGTGCCGGGAGAAGGTTTCGAGAAACATCTTCAAGGAAGTGACCGGCGTTTTGAGTTCATGGGTAAAATTGTTGATAAAATTGTTTTGCAGACGGTAGAGTTGAAGCGTTTTCTGGCTGTAGATAAAGATGCTGAAGATGCCCATGAGAATGACGCCCACGAGAATGGAAAGCACCATGATCACCACCCAGGTCCTGGACTCCAGAACCCGGCTCTGATCGAGGTCGAATTTTTCCATGGCCGCCTGCAGCATGGTGCTGGCCTCCACGTACCAGTGAATATAAAGAAAGAGAGAGACCCCCAGCGCCGCTATGGAGAGAATGAAAATCAGGATCGGGTGAAGAAACCATCGGGGAAGATTCATCGGACCCCCGGCATCGATCATGGTCGATGATTGGCAAAGTTATTCAGACAACCGCCGTCGCTGGCCGCCCCCGCTGGCCGGCGGGATTCAAAATTCCGAATTCAAGATTCAAGATTCTCCGGCGGGAGATTTATATGAATCTTTTGGTCTTAAC
>CBFCZJ010000549.1:0-2163 GCA_965602445.1 uncultured Desulfobacterales bacterium
AACGGCACGGAGGCCGTTCCCTACAGAGGCAGAGGCTTCGAAGCAAAGTTTCATTTTTGATCAATCTGGACGCTCCGGCGGCCAGCGGCAGGGCTTATGTTGAGCTACTTTCCAGCAACCAGCAACCAGGATCCAGCATCCAGTACTACTTCTTTCCCGAGTCTTCTTCCTTTTCCTTCTGGGGCTGGGGCTGGGCGGCCGCCTGGGCCAGGCCGGACACGTTTCCGCGGTTGACTTTGACGCGGACCTTGTCTGCGATCTCCACCGTCAGGGTGGTGTCCGACATTCCGGTGATCCGGCCGTGAATGCCGCCGGAGGTGACGATCCGGTCGCCTTTTTTCAGGCTTTCGATCATCTGGCGGTGTTCCTTGGTTCTTTTTTGCTGGGGCCGGATAAGCAGAAAATAGAAAATGACGAACATCAGGATCAGCGGCACAAATGCGCCGATTCCACCCTGGCCGCCGCCTCCGGCTCCGCCTTGTCCCATGGCGTATGCGATGTCAAACAAGATGCAACCTCCTTGTCAGCCCCGCCGCTGGGCATCGGGGGCTATGAAGTGAAGAAATAAAAAAACGTCACCCATCGTGCTTCCGGCAACGCCGGAGGCAGGATTTATAACGTCACTGGATGCCCTCCGCCTCGCGTTGCAGGGCAAACAGGTCAGGACTCGCTCCCGGACTCCGATCCGGGAAAGTGGCGGTCATATACTGGATTTTTTACCGAAGGTCAATGGCTTCCGGAAGCGCCTCGGCGCATACGGCGCCGCTGGGAAACATGGCGCTGCGCGCGGCTGGAAGGCACGCGCAGCGCATCCGACCTCCGCCTGTTTTAAATTCTAAATTCTCAATTCTAATTTCTAAATCGTACTTAGGCCTTCCAGCCTCCGAGCATCCCAGCTTTCCAGCATCCCAGCGGCGCGAAGCGCCTGTAGCGCTATTTTGCCGGTATCCAGATGTTTTCGCCGTCGAACTGGATCTCGCTGACCTGGCCGTAGTCGATGCTGTCCAACAGGGCGTATACCTGCTCCATGTTGTATACCACGATCTTGCTCATGGGTTGAATCAGGTCGAGGTTCACGGCGAGGCGCTTTTCTTTGATGTTGTAAATGTAAACGATGTTTTCGGAAAATTTCAGCAGCTTTCCCACCCCGGAGCTGAATCCGCGTTGGTCGGGCTCGTCTGCCAAGGGGGAGATGCGGATTCCCCGGTTGGCGAAGTATTCCTTTAGAAACCGAAAGTGGATGTTCCAGATGTTGTCGCCGGGCTGGACCACGTAGATGCCGAAGGTCTGAACCTGGTCGCCGCTATCCCCGGCCAGGTCTTTTTCGACTATTTTTCCGCGTTCGAGCTGGATCTTGTCGGCGATTTCCTGCATGGAAACCATGTTGTTCCCGATTTTTACGGTCTCGTCAGAGCGGGCGATCATGTCCACCCCCTCCTTCATTCCGTATGCGGCCTTTCTTTCTTCCATCAGGTCCTGAGCCGATGGGTCCTCGCTCTTGAATTCGATCAGCGGCTGGTCCTTTACCGGGACCCTCACCCGCTGCTGCGAAGTCTCCGATTCAGGCGCCGCCGCCCGGGGCGGCTGGGTCTGCGGCGTCGGCGACTCGGGTTTGCGCATGAGCAGAGCGACCAGCACGGCGATAAGCACCAGAACAACCGCGGCAGCGCCGATGAGGACCTTCTTGGTTCCGTCCTTTTTGACTTCAGGCATGATGACCTCCTAAGCGCCTTCGGCGCGCTGGGATGCTGGGAAGCATGGCGCTGCGCGCCGCTGGGAGGCTGGAAGGAACGCGCCTCCGGCGCTGCTGGGACGCTGGGAAGCATGGCGCTGCGCGCCGCTGGAAGAATCGCGCCTCTGGCGCTGCTGGGACGCTGGGAGCTGGGATGCCAGGAAGCCAAAAGAAAAAGCTAAAATCATTTTATTTTCTTTCTCTTTAGGCTTTATAGCCTCCAAGCCTCCCAGCTTTCTCGCTTCCCAGCGGTGCCGAAGGCACCAGCCTCCCAGCTTCCCAGCGGTGCCGAAGGCACCAGCCTCCCAGCCTTCCAGCAGCGCTGCAGGCGCGTGCCTCCCAGCAGGCGCATAGCGCCTATTCCACTGTTATCTCTCCGTCTCCGGGCACCATGGCCGGATCTCCCTCGATGGTGATGCTCAGGTCCCGGC
>CBFCZJ010000550.1:0-2163 GCA_965602445.1 uncultured Desulfobacterales bacterium
TTAGGGCTGAAAGGCAGAGCCAATTGCCTCTGACCTGGTCCTGAGGACCAGGATTTCCAGAGCGCATTAAACAGGAGTAACGCCATGCCGGAACTGCCGGATGTTGAAATTTTCAGGCGGTACCTGAACGCCACCGCACTTCATCAGGAGATCGAAACGGTGCGCGTCCATCATGACCGGGTGCTGAAAGGCGTCTCGAAGGCAACGCTGCAACGCCGCCTCAAAGGGCAGGCCCTCGAGCAGACCGCACGCCACGGCAAACATCTCTTTGCATCGCTTACGAAAAAGGGGTGGCTGATGCTCCATTTCGGGATGACCGGCTTTCTGCGCTACTTCCAGGTGGAAGACAAAAAACCCGGTCATGTGCGCATGGAAGTTCTTTTTTCCAACGGCTACCGCTTGGCCTACGACTGCCAGCGCATGTTGGGGCAGGTATCCCTGGTCAAAGACCCATACACGTTCGCTGAAAAGGAAAAACTGGGGCCCGATGCCCTCGAAGACCTGGACTTTGACACCTTTCGCACAGCAGTTTCCGGAAGGCGAGGGGCGATCAAATCGACGCTGATGAACCAGGAAGTGGTTGCCGGCATCGGAAACATTTACTCCGATGAAATTCTTTTCCAGGCCCGCCTGCATCCGGCGACCGCGGCAAATGCCCTGACAGAAGAAGACCTTGAAAATCTGCACCGGGCCATCGGCCGGGTGATGAAAGAGGCGATCGATGCCGGAGCCGATCCGGAAGCCATGCCGGACGATTTTCTTCTTCCCCGCCGCTCAGAAGGCGTTTCATGCCCCCGCTGCGGCGACTCTGTCAAAAAAATCACGATCTCCGGCCGCAACGGGTACTACTGTCCGAAGTGCCAGAAGAAAGGCAGATGACAGAGGACAGACGACAGTCCGTCATTCCGGCGAAAGCTGGAATCCCGGTTTTAGTTGGGCTTCGCTACGCTCAGCCCAACCTACGAAAGGCGCATAGGGCATGGGGCATAGAGCATAGCGTGCAAAGAAAGTATCGATATCAGCCCCACCGTCCCCTTCCCGAACAAAATAAAACTTTCAAAGACTCTGCACCGTTTGTAGCGCGTAGGTTGGGCTGAACTTGTGAAGCCCAACATTCTCAGCCTGCTTGCCAAATTCGCCGGCCGCGATCTTGAGACCGGCCACCTGATCGGCAGTAAACCATCCTTTTTTCTGACATCCGACATTTGACATCTGACATCTGACATCTACATTTCATTACCACGCTCTATGCGTTTCTCATCAGTACCGTAAAATCGCTGCTGCCGCCGCATGCTCCTCGGGCATATCCTCCTTTTTCACTGCGTAGACCTTCCCGCTGTGCTTGATCGTCTCCACCGCGGCCAGATCCAGCAGATCCTCCCCATCGGCTGAGTCTTCATCGTACACCGCTGTTTCGTTTTTATCCGGATCGAAGCTTCCCGGTCTCCGGCCGTCGATATCGATGAAAAGAGTGTCCACCCGCCCGTATGCGGCATGCGACACGACCGTCTGCACACCCGCGGCGGTGTATCCCTTTCCGGCCAGGTCGCGGTAACGCTGTTTGGCCTCCCACTGGCTTTTTTCCAGCTCCGGGCGGACGATTTCCCAGGCTTTTTCATGCAGTTCCTCGGCGCGCAGGGTTTCCGGATTGCCCCTGACGACCTCTTTCATCACCCGCCGATACGAACTGGCCTCTTTGAATATGGGAAGCAGATATTCCACGCCGGCCAAAACCAGCGGCACTTCCTGCTCTGGGAGAATGTCCGACAGCCCCCGGTCCACATCCTGGAAATAGCGCAGCAGCTCATCCTTGTTGTCATCCACACTCACTCCATGGCCATGGAATATGGCCGGTCGATCCCCGCCGCCTCCTGCAGCGCCTGTGTGGAACTGAAGCTGGTACTGCTTGCTGTCGTATTTCAGCGATTCTGCGATGCCTTCGGGCACATCGACCAGGTCGATTTCCATCACATGGTATCTCGTGCAGGAAAACAGCCGCACTTCTTTCTGGCTCAAGGCGAGCACGTAAAAACGGCCGTCTGCCATAAACAATGGGATAAGCGGCTTGATATAAAAGCGCTGCCCGGCGACAAATTCTTCTTCAAAAGAGATCGGCAGCTTATAGAACAAAAACACGCCGGCGGAAATGAATACTGCAAGCCC
>CBFCZJ010000551.1:0-2154 GCA_965602445.1 uncultured Desulfobacterales bacterium
CGTGAAGTTTCACATAAGAAAAGGGCTCCAGATCCCCTGCCCACGACCGGTCTGATTTTCCCCGTACATTTATCCCTTGCTTAGCAGCTCAGCAGCTCAGCAACTCAGTAGCAGCTCAGCAGCTTTCCCAATTCCATCCTTACCGGCGCCTCAACGGGCGCGTCACTGCGGTACACCTTGTATCTTTGGGATGTTGAAAAGGTGTGCCGCCGATGCCGCGGCTGCCAGGAAAGCAATCCAGAGGAGGGATAAGTGCCTCGGTCCGGATGACGGCGGCGAAAAATACATATCCCACCAATTGCATCTACTCCACTGAATGTATTTAACACGCTCTTCTTCAGTTTTACAAAGAGCACCATATGTTGAACCGAGCAAAAAAGTTTTAAATGGTCCGCATTCACAATTCACCGATCAAACCTGCTGTGAAAGGAGATCGCCATGCAGCGAACCCCGATCGTTGTCTGGATGCTGGTGCTTGGTATCGCAGGCGTGCCGCTTTTATGTTCGGCCCAGGAAAAGGCGGCGCCTGCAGCCGAGGCCGAACGAATCGAGCAATTGAAACAGCAGGTCGAGGAACTGGAAGAGCAGGTGCAGCAGATGCAGAAAGACATCCAAACCTACCAGGCGCCCAGGCCGGCCGCGGTCGAAGAGAAAGTGCCGGAGGAGCCGAAAGCGGAGGTCGAAGTAGAAGAGCCCCGCCTCGACATCGGCGGCGCCCTGCGGTTTAATTACGCACTGCGCAGCGTTGAGGAAGACAGCAAGGCCCGGGGGGGCGATCTGGAGTTCGACATCTTTCGAATCGATGTCGATGGCCGCTATAAAGACCTCCTGCTTTCCGCCCAGTACCGCTGGTACAGCTATATGGACGTCATTCATCACGGCTGGGTCGGCTACGATTTCAGCGACCGGTGGCAACTCCAGGCCGGCGTCAGCCAGGTGCCTTTCGGGCTGCTGCCGTATGCCTCTCATAGTTTCTGGTTCGGCGTGCCGTATTATATCGGCCTTGAAGACGATTACGACATGGGCGTGAAAACCGTGTACTCCGGCGAACCGTGGGATTTGCAACTGGGCTTTTTTAAAAACGGCGAGTGGGGCAACCCTTCCAGGTTGGAGCGCTATTCCTACGATGTGGTCAAAGATTCGGCCAACTTTCCCGGCCAGGACAACGAGGAGACCAACCAGGTCAACGCCCGGCTGGCATACATGTTCGATCATGGCGGCGTGGGCAACACCGAGGTGGGGCTCTCGGGCCAATACGGCCAGCTCTACAACAGCACCACCGATGACAACGGGGATCACTGGGCGGGTGCAGTCCACTTGAACGGATTCTACGGTCCGTTCAATCTCATGCTCCAGGCGGCGCGCTATGCATACAATCCGGAAAATCCAACCGGTGTCGGCGACGATCAGGTTCTGATGGGCGCCTTTGCGGTGGCCGCGCCGGTCGCATCCGAAGGCACGGTTTACGTGGCCAATGTGGCCTACGACGTGCCGGTGAAATGGGGCCCGATTTCGAAGCTGACCTTTTACAACGACTACAGCATCCTGGTCAAAGACGAAGACGATTTCAAAGACTCGCAGATCAACACCCTCGGCTGTTTGGTCACCGCCGGGCCCGTGTTTACCTACATCGATTTCATTTTAGGGAAAAACGCCCAGTTTCTGGGCGGCGGCAGCGAGGCGTTCGGAGCGGCCCGCGATTCGGACGACGACTGGAATACGCGCTTTAACATCAATGTGGGCTATTATTTTTAATCCCGGTCGCCTTCGCCTTGGCGCACCAGCTCACCAAAATAGCAGCTCACCAGCTCAGCAGCTCAACAGCTTTCCCAGCGGCGCCACCTTCTCCACCGTGAGGGTGGCCGCGCCCCAGTCGGCTTCCACCTTTCCCCAGAGCCGGTAGGGGCGGTTGATCTCGATGATCGGGGCAAACCGGTCGTAGGCTTCGGGGAAAAACACCGTCTCCACCAGCCCGGTGTCGTCTTCGAAGGTGAGAAACTCCATGGGGTCGCCTTTTTTCGTCCGCACCCGTTTTCCGGTGATCAGCCAGCCGGCGGTGGCCACCCGGCGGCCGGCCAGGGCCGGAAGATCGCGGGCCTTTTTCACTCCCGTTTGCTTCAATGAATCGGCATACAGGGCCATCGGGTGGCGGCC
>CBFCZJ010000552.1:0-2132 GCA_965602445.1 uncultured Desulfobacterales bacterium
GGGTCAAGGGGAGAGGGGGCAGGATCAGATTCCGCGGCCTCGCCGGCGAAACCGACCGGGACGGATGATGCACCGGCTGTCGTTGACAGCCGTTTTGTATAGCCCGAAAGAGGGAGGCTTATTAACCCAACGCAAGTATGAGGAGGCATTGATGAAAAAAAGAGCCGTATTGAGCGCGATTTTGGTCTGCCTGGTAAGCGTCGCATTTATGGTTACCACGGCGGACGCCAGACCGGTCACGTTGAAAGTGTCCCACCAGTTCGCCAAGGGCGACGTGCGGGACGAAATGACCCGGGTTTTCGGAGCCAAAGTCACGGAGATGACCAACGGTCAGGTCAAGTTCCGGTACTATCCCGCCTCCGCGCTGTTCAAGGCCAAGGAGCAGTGGGACGCCATGCGCATGGGAAGCCTCGACATGTCGCTGTTTCCCCTCGACTACGCATCCGGCAAGGTTCCCCAGTTTTCGGTCAGCCTGATGCCCTGTGCGGTGCAGAACGTGGCCCAGGGGCTCACCTGGCGAAACAAGCCCATCGGAAAGAAGCTCGAAGCCATGATGCTGGAAAACGGCGTTCGGAACCTGGCCTGGGCCTGGTTTTCAGGCGGCATCGGATCCAACGTCCGGCAGATCAAGGTGCCCGAAGATGTTCAGGGCGTGAAGCTGCGGGCCGCCGGAAAGAAGTTCGAGTACATGATGAAAGAAGCCGGCGCCTCGATCACCAGCATGCCGTCTTCGGAGGCCTATCAAGCCCTGGCCACCGGCGTCATCGACACGGTGCTGACGTCTGCGGCCTCCTTTGTGAGCTACCGCCTGTATGAGCAGCTCGACTACGCCAATGTGCCGACCAAGTACGCCATCTGGTACATGGCGGAAAACCTCTGCATCTCGGAAAAAACCTGGCAGCGCCTGACGGCCGACCAGCAAAAGGCCTTTTTGGAGGTCGCCGAATGGATGCATCAGGACTGGATCATCGAAAACTTCGACGCGTTGGCCAAGGAAATGTATGACGAGTACAAGAAGGCCGGCGTCGAAATCCACGAGATGACCAAGGAAGAGTTTGCCATCTGGCGGGATTTCGCCAAAAAGACCGCCTGGAAGGATTTTGCCGAAAACGTCGAAGGCGGGCAGGAAATTCTGGACCTGGCCGTGGACGCCATGGAGTAACCATCCGACAAAACCGCTGCGGAGTCCCGATGGCAACCGGGGCTCCGCAGTCGCTTTAATAGCACGGTGCGGCCGCTTCATCCCTGGTGAAGACGAATCGGATCCCATACAACTTCTGGAAGGAAACGATGAAAATGCTTTGGAAGGTCTTCAAATCCCTGATCGAAGGGCTCAGCGTCATTACGGGGTTTCTTTCCGCCGTCGGCATCGTCGCGGCGTCCGTGATCATCACCGAGGCGGTGTTCGTTCGCAAGGTCTTGAACATATCCACCATCTGGCAGACGGAAATGTCGGTGTTCCTGTTGATTTTCGCGACGTTCGTGGGGGCGGCATTCGTGCAGAAAAACGACCACCATCTCAACGTCGATTTTCTGCTCGTCTACCTGCCCCCGAAGGTCCGCGAATCGTTTTTGCTTTTCGGTATGTTTTTCACCATGACACTTACCGGGATCATTGCCTGGTACGCCTATCCCATGTGGTGGGAGACGGTGGTCGAGGACTACCACTCCATGTCCCTTTGGGGGCCGCCGCTGTGGATTCCCTACGCGTTCATCCCCTTCGGTCTGACCCTGCTGGTGCTGCAGTACCTCGTGCAGATCGTCGACAAGATCGGCAAGTTCAGGGCCGGGGAGTTCGAAGAAAGCATTGTCCGGGCGGAGATCAAGGACATCGACCTGGACGCCGCCAAATCACAATAGCCGGTTTACCATCCGATTCGGTTTGCCCCGACATCTTCTGCAACCTCGAATTGGGACTTGTTTCGGACACCTACAGATGATTCAGGATGGAGCTTGAATATGGAACAATTTTTCATCAATCTTTTTTTGTTCGGCGGCGCTCTGCTGCTCCTGATTTCCGGAATGCCGATATGGGCCGGTCTGGCGGGCATATCGGTCATCGCGGTCCTGATCTTTTCTCCGCATATTCTTCAGTCGATTCCCTACGTGCTGTACAGCAGTCTCGACAATTT
>CBFCZJ010000553.1:0-2124 GCA_965602445.1 uncultured Desulfobacterales bacterium
CCCCCTCTGCCCTCTGCTCCATGCTCTCTGCGCTATGCTCTCTGCACTATGCCCCATGCCCCATGCGCGCGCAGCGCCCGCTACACCAGCAGCATCTCCGTAATCGGGGCGCCGGCCGGGACCATCGGATAGACGCACTCTTCTTTTTCCACCAGAAAATCCATGATGACGGTGCGGTCCGATTTCAGCCCCTCGGCCAGGACGGTTTCCACTTCCTCCGGACGGGTCGCCCGAAGCCCGACGGCGCCGTATGCCTCGGCCAGTTTGACAAAGTCCGGCGCGCAGTCCATGCAGGTGCAGGCATAGCGCTTTTCGTAGAACAGCTGCTGCCACTGGCGCACCATGCCCAGATATCCGTTGTTGAGGATGACCACCTTGATCGGCAGCCGGTTCTGCACGGCGGTGGCCAGCTCCTGGATGTTCATCTGGATGCTGCCGTCGCCGGCCACGTCCACCACCAGCTTCTCCGGACAGGCCATCTGGGCGCCGATGGCCGCCGGAAGCCCGAACCCCATGACGCCGAGGCCGCCGGAGGTGATAAAATGCCCCGGCTTGTCGAAGTGGTAGTACTGGGCGGCCCACATCTGGTTCTGGCCCACCTCGGTGGTGATGATCGCCTTGCCGCCGGTCAGCTCGTAAAGCTTTTCGATGACATACTGGGGCTTGATGATGTCTTTCTGGTCGTAGGCCAGCCGAGCCTCTTGTTTCCAGACTTCGATCTGTTCGAGCCAGGGGGATCTCTTTTCTTCCAGGTCCCTCAGGCCTTCTTCTTCCAGAAGGTCGTTGAGCTGCTCTAATGTAAATCGGCAGTCTCCGACCACCGGCACCGTGACCGGAATGTTTTTTCGGATCGATGTGGGGTCGATGTCGATATGAACGATCTGGGCCTGGGCGGCAAACGCGTCGGTTTTTCCCGTGACCCGGTCGTCGAACCTCACCCCCACGGCCAGCAATAGATCACACTGGCTGCTGGACATGTTGGCCCGGTAAGTGCCGTGCATGCCGATCATCCCCAGCCAGAGCGGATCGCTGCCCGGAAACGCCCCCAGCCCCATCAGCGACGTGGTCACCGGAATCTTCGCCCTGCGGGCAAACCGGGTCAGTTCGTCGGCCGATTTGGACAGGATGATCCCCCCGCCGGCGAAAATCAGCGGGCGCTTGGCCTTGGCCACCATCTTGACCACTTTTTTCAACTGCTTCCGATAGGGCTTGTAGGTGGGGTTGTAGGAGCGCATGGAAAGCTCCTTGATCGGCTTGTAGCCGGTGCGCGCCGATGCCACGTCCTTGGGGATGTCCACCAGCACCGGCCCGGGGCGGCCGGAGCGGGCCAGGTAAAACGCCTCCTTGACCACCCGGGCCATGTCGTCAACGCTTTTGACCAGGTAGTTGTGCTTCGTGCAGGGGCGGGTGATTCCCACGATGTCGACCTCCTGGAAGGCGTCGTTGCCGATCAGGCCCGTGGGGACCTGGCCGGTGAAGACCACCACCGGAATCGAATCCATGTAGGCCGACGCAATGCCGGTCACGGTGTTGGTGGCGCCCGGCCCCGAGGTGACCAGGCATACGCCGACCTTGCCGCCGGCCCGGGCATAGCCGTCTGCGGCATGCACGGCCCCCTGCTCATGGCGGACCAGCACGTGGCGCAGGCCGCTTTTCATCAGCGCATCGTAGATGTCGATGACCGCACCTCCCGGATAGCCGAAGATGGTTTCCACCCCTTCTTCTTCCAGGACCTTCATCAGTATCTGTGCTCCGGTCAGTTCCATGGTTTTTTGCCTCTTAGATTGGTGGTGGTTGCATACCATCGGACTTGGGCAATTCATCCTTGTCTTGCCGGCTGCCAGCGATGACGCGGCAAAAAACAAGTATCGCTGCGCGATAAAACTCAAAATATGGGAATAATTTTTAGCGGTTCTCCATAAAACTCCAGTAGGCCTGAGCCGGAGGCCGATGGGTGTCAGCTCGGAAGCTGGGCAACTGTTTGAGCCAATTAGGTCGCGTAAAGACGGCCGCGGCGAAAACACCTGCATTACTGTGGCCATCTCCATTTGCCGCTGACATTTTTTTGCATCCTGATCAGCGGCCGTCTTTACGCGGCCTTGATGGCGAGTTTTGGCCGGCTGG
>CBFCZJ010000554.1:0-2112 GCA_965602445.1 uncultured Desulfobacterales bacterium
TCGACCAGGGCGGGGGCCCATTGGGGGGTGCCGGTGGCATGAATGTGGGAGTAGGTGGCCAAAACGTTTCGGTACACGAGCCCGTCACGGCCGCCGATCAGCCCTTTTCCCCGCTCCATGGAAAAGACCATGTCCGCATCGGCACCTTTGAATTCAACCACCTTCGAGTAGTGAAACTCATGGCCCCGCAGCCGGGCGCCGACCGGATAAAAGGGGTTTTTTCTGTCCACGGAAAAAATCGTGTACCCGTGTCCCTGGGGCTTGCGGGAAAATCCATAGACCACCGGCAGCGCGCCGGTCATCGGAAACTCTCCCTCGGCCAGAACCAGCTTTTCTCCCAGGTACATGAGGCCCCCGCATTCGGCGTAGACCGGAAGTCCTTCTTCGATCCGCTCCTTGAGCTGTCTCCGGAAACTGCGGTTGTCGGCCAGCGCTTCCGCATGGGTTTCGGGAAATCCACCGCCGATGTAAAGACCGTCGATCCCCGGCAACTCGGCCGTCTCCAGAGGACTGAAAAACACCACCTTGGCGCCGGCTTGTTCCAGCGCCTCGATGTTTTCCGGGTAGTAGAACTGGAAAGCCGAGTCCCGGATGACCCCGATGACCGGCTTTACCGGGAACGCTGCCGGCCGGCCGCCCCGTAGCGCCGATCTATCGGTATCAGTCATCTGATCCGTCAGGGGCGGACTTTTCTGCGCCATCGCCCACAGAGCCTCCAGATCGAGATAAGTGCGGGCGACCTCGGCGGCCGCCGCCACAGAATCCCGGGCCCACCCGTGCTCTGCGGTGGGAACCAGCCCCATGTGCCGCTCGGGAAAATTTTCCGCATCGAGCTTGGGCACCGCCCCCACCACCGGAAGCCCGCAGTGGTGCTCGATGCTTCTGGTCAAAATCGACTCGTGCCGGGCACCGGCGACCCGGTTCAGGATCACCCCCCCGATCGGCACCGAAGGATCGAACTGCCGGCATCCACCGACAACGGCGGCCAGGGTCCGGGTGGTTTTCGTCGCGTCCAGGGCCAGGATTACCGGTGCACCGATCAACTTGGCCAGCTCGGCCGTGCTGGTTCTTCCTTCCAGGTCGATGCCGTCATACAGGCCGCGGTTGCCCTCGATGACCGACACGTCCCCGGCGGAAGCATGATACAAAAACGCTTGGCGGATGGTTTCGGCGGAGATGAGGAAGGTATCCAGATTGAAGCAGGGCCGGCCTGCCGCCAGGGCAAGCCAGCCCGCATCGATGTAGTCCGGACCCTTTTTGAAGGGTATGACGCGCCGGCCGCTGTCCACCCAGGCGGCGATGGTTCCCACCGAGAGGATGGTCTTGCCCGATCCGCCCCGGAGGGCTGAAATCAGGAGTCTTGGCACGGTTCTGCCATGCGGCGTGCGCGGCGCGTCGTGGTTGTCTGAAACGATGGAAACAGTCTTCCTATCCTATTCGTGCTCGGCGCCCCGCTGTTTTCCGGTGCCGGGCAGGCCGTACATGGAGGTGCTGCCAGAAGACCAGTACTCGAGAAGCCCATCCTGGATCATCTGGTTCACGATCTTTTTGGCTTCCCGCGGCTTGGCGTCCAGGATCTTGGCCAGGTCGTTGAAGTAGAACTTGGACTTCATTTTCTGCTTTTTCTGAAGACCTTCGATGATCTTGTTTTTCGATTCTTCGTAGTCCAGAGCCATTTTCGTGCCCCCTGAGTATTGCAGGGGGCGGTAACCCGCCCCCTGCCGTTGGTCGGTTCTTCTAGAACTTGAACTGGCTCGTCTGGCGCCAAGTGAAGTAGGCCGGATCGCGGAAGTCGTCGATCAGGTGATGGGTGAACTCCAGCTCGCATTTTTCAAAGAAGCGCTCCCATCCGATCCGCTCGGCCCACTCGCCCAGCCGCTCGTATTTGTTGGCGCCGGCCGAGTATGCCTCGACCATTTTCTTGATGGTCTCGGTGGTCTTGGGCCACCGCGGCGGCTCGTTGGGGATGAAGGCCACCACGACCTTGGAAAACTTCGGCGCGCTGATCCGGTTGGAGACCTTGCCGCCGGCCATGAGCACGATGCCGTCGCCTTCCTGGTCGGCCAGGGGCATGGCCGGGCACATGGTGTAGCAGTTGCCGCAGAACATGCA
>CBFCZJ010000555.1:0-2109 GCA_965602445.1 uncultured Desulfobacterales bacterium
GGGGGCCACCGACCAGATCGGATCCAGGCCCATGTCAAAACGGACCCGCCGCTGGAGGCGCCAGGCCACGTCTACCGCCGGACCGAACAGCCGGCTGCTGCCGGTGACGTCGATAAACAGGTGCCCGTCGCGCTCGCCCGGCTCCACCAGGGGGGAAAACGGCAGGGCCCGGCGAAACAGATCGCCCATGGCCCGTTCGTAGCGTTGGGGGCGAGGAAAAAGCACGGCCGCGTCCGGGCAGCGGCGTCTGGCCTGGGAAAGGAGCATCCCCTTGCGGACGCCGGCGCCGAAAGCCTCGTCGCTCATGTCGTAGACGGCGGCCCGGGCCGCCCCTTCCGGGGCGATAACCACCGGCCGGCCGAAAAGACGCGAGTCGAGTACCCTTTCCACGGCCACGGCGAAATCGGCGACGTTGATATGGATGATGGAGCGTTCCATAAAAATGCCTGAGAAGGAAAGTGCCTAGAGTGCCTAAAGTGCCTAGAGTGCCTAGAGTATTGGAAGGTTGGAAGCGCCCGAGATGTTCTTTTTTTCTCACGAATCGCGGGATCTGACGACGGCAGAGAAAATGGACAGCAATTCGTTGCATTCCTTGTAAAGGGAGTTGACACGTTCGGCATCCAGCCAGCCGACTTCAATGATGACTTCCATCCAGTACATGGTTTCACTGGCTTCGCTGGTGCAGATTTT
The DNA here is from genome assembly GCA_965602445.1 of uncultured Desulfobacterales bacterium. Lineage (GTDB taxonomy): Bacteria > Desulfobacterota > Desulfobacteria > Desulfobacterales > CAFBRK01 > JAIPEL01. Next base: position 691 of record CBFCZJ010000555.1, read on the forward strand.
GATTCGACTCCGGAAATCCGCCCGGCTTCGGGTTCTGTTGGCTTCGCGATAATTTGCCCCGACAGAGGTGCCGGCTTTCGTCAGTTGGTTTCGGATGACCCTGGCTTCGGGGGTGTTTGGCAGCGAGACCGAAAGCCGGATAATCTCAACGGCAAAGCGCCGGGTTCTTTTTTCCAGTTTCCTGGCAAACTCTTTGTTTTCCATCGCCTCCTCCAACCGCCCGGAGCATGTCCTTCAACTCTAGGCACTCTAGGCATTCTAGGCACTCTAGGCACTTCCATCGTTTTTCTGCACAAGTCCCATAGCAACCAAAATATCCATCATCATGGCGGCATTTCTCGGCGCCTGGGCCCGGACGTGGTTGTTGAAGAAAATCAGACCCTTTCGGGTTGCTTCGGCCATTTTTCCGATTCGTTGATCCACCCAGCCCTTTAGTTCGTCTGCGGTGTAGTCGTAGTCGAACTGCTTTTGCATGTTGCCCGAGCGCCATCCCCGGGTATTGCGGCCGTGGAAGCGCACGTAGAAAAAGTCCGGGTTGGTGACGACGTCCGTGGCCGGAAACAAGCCCGCCAGGTCCGGTTCGTCGACGGCCGCCAGGGTCACGCCTCGCCGGGCAAGCTCGGCAAAGACCCGGTCGGCGGCCCAGGACGTGTGACGGAACTCGACGGCGACGGGCAACCCGTTCAGCGCGTCGAGCAGGCCGGCCAGGTATCGGCGGTTGTCGGTGCTCCGGTGGAAGCCGGGAGGGAGCTGCACCAGGACCGCTTCCAGCCGCCGGGCCTGCAGCAGGGGGGCGATCCCCTCCCGGTAGCGGGCAGCCTCGCCGCGCCAGGCCTGGGGGTCGATTTCATGGGTGAGGGTCCGGGTCAGCTTGGCGGTGAAGCGGAAGTCCTCAGGGGCTTTTGCACACATCCGCTCCATCGCTGCGGCCTTGGGCATCTGGTACCAGGTGTAGTTGAGCTCGGTGACCGGAAAGCGCCGGGCGTAGATCCCGAGCATGTCCGCGGCCCCGGTGCCTGCCGGATAGAACCCGGCGTCGGCCCATTCGGTGTACGAGTAGCCGCTGGTGCCGACAAAAAGCCGGCAGGGGGTGGAAGAGAAATGTTTTTCTGGTTCGGTGGACACGGTTAACCAATCGATTCTACATTCCGGCGGAAGAAGTAAAAAGCACGAAATCCGAATTTCGAAATCCGAAACAAATCCGATATTCGTGCTTCGAAATTCGAGTTTGTCGCCCAGGTTGACAAACCGGTCTTTCGGCAGCCGGGAGCCTGGGGCGGATTAACGGATATTCTCCGGGCCGCGCTGTATCCCCACCACCTTGCCCTGGACGAGGACCTCGCCGAAGCCGTAGCGCATGGGGGTGTAGGCCGGGTTTTCCGGCCGCAGTTCGATGTGGTCTTTGCGCAAAAAGAAGCG
>CBFCZJ010000556.1:0-2099 GCA_965602445.1 uncultured Desulfobacterales bacterium
CAGCTCGGTGATCGCCGGCGGCGCAAACGCAAAGACTTGTGCATTTCGAATTCGGGAAAATCGTTTCATCGCCCGGCGGGCCAATGCGTCCACCTTCAGGTCCGCGCCCTCGCGCAGATCCCAGTCCCTGAGTTGGACAAATCCCAGCCCCATGTTCTGCCCGGCGCCGGCAAAGCTCCTGCCGGAAAGGGTCATGATGGATCCCACGGTTTCTTTCTCATCTTCCAAAAGATACGTACGAACCTCTTCCATGACCGCACTGGTCTGCTCCAGGGTAGAGCCTGCCGGCAGCTGGGCCTGGATGAACATGAGCCCCTGGTCTTCGTCCGGCAGATAGGCCGTGGGCATGCGCTGGAACAAAAATCCCAAGGCAACCACGATCAGGATGTATACGAAAAAATACCGGAGTTTTTTATTCAGCATCCGGCCCACCAGGCCCTGATATTTGTCCCGGGTCCAGTTGAACCACCGGTCGAACCGGCGGAAAAACGGCCGGAAGAGATTACGTCCGGTTTCAGAGACTTCGTGTCCCTTCGCCACCGGCTTTAGAAGCGATGCGCACAAGACGGGCGTTAGAATCAAGGCGACCAGGACCGAGAGCAACATGGCGGATATGATGGTTATGGAAAACTGCCGGTATATGACTCCGGTGGAGCCACCGAAAAACGCCATGGGACCGAATACGGCGGAAAGTACCAACCCGATGCCGATCAGTGCGCTGGTAATTTCTTCCATCGATTTTCGGGTCGCTTCTTTAGGCGGCAGCCCCTCGTCGTGCATCACCCGCTCCACATTTTCCACCACGACGATTGCATCGTCGACCAGCAGGCCGATGGCCAGCACCATGGCGAACATGGTCAGCATATTGATGGAGAAGCCAAAAAACCCCAGAACACCAAACGTTCCCAGGATCACCACCGGCACGGCCAGCGTGGGTATCAAGGTGGCGCGGAAATTGCCCAAAAACAGAAACATGACCAGAAAAACGAGCACAACGGCTTCAAGCAAGGTCTTGACCACCTCATCGATGGCCACTTTCACAAAAGGGGTGGTGTCATAGGGATAAACGACCTCCATACCCGCCGGAAAGTAGTTGGACAGCTCATCCATTTTCGCCCGAATCGCATTTGCCGTATCCAGGGCATTCGCCCCCGGGGTCTGCCGCACGGCCAGGGCGGCGGCCGGCTTGCCGTTGAAAAGCGCATCGGTTTCGTAGCGCTCGGTTCCCAGTTCCGTGCGCCCCACGTCGCCCACACGCACAATGGAACCGTCCGGATTGATGCGCAACGGGATCGCGGCGAATTCCTCGGGTGTCTTTAAGAGGTTCTGTACGATAATGGAGGCATTCAGGCGCTGTCCTTCCACCGCCGGCACACCACCGAACTGGCCGGCGGAAACCTCCACATTATAAGCGCGGATACCGGCGATGACATCCGCCACTGTCAGCTGGTAGTCGACCAATTTAGCCGGGTTCAACCAAACCCGCATGGCATACTGGGAGCCGAAGCTGTTGACCTCGCCAACGCCGGGGACGCGGGCCAGCACCTTTTCCACGTTGGACTGGGCATAGTCCCGTAAATCATTCCCGTCCATGCTGCCGTCCACCGAAATCAAGCCGACCAAAATCAGCCAGTTCCGCGTCGATTTGCTGACCTTGACCCCTTGCCGCTGCACCACATCGGGCAGGCTCGACATGGCCAGCTGGAGCTTATTCTGCACTTGGGACCAGGCCAGGTCCGGATCGGTTCCGGGCGCAAAGGTGAGTTCGATTCTGCCGGCGCCGGACGAGTCGCTGGTGGCGGACATGTACAACAGCTTGTCGAACCCGGTCATTTTCTGCTCGATGATCTGAACCACGCTGTTTTCAATGGTTTCCGCCGACGCCCCCGGATAAAACGCATCGATGGCGATGGACGGCGGTGCAATGGGGGGATATTGCGAAATCGGAAGATTATATATGGCCAGCCCGCCGGCCAACATCATGATGATGGCGATCACCCAGGCAAAGACCGGGCGATCCAGAAAGAATTTCGATAACATTACGGGTCTCCGTTCATCGGTCGATTTCTCGAACAGGTGTTTGTACGCTATTCAGCGAG
>CBFCZJ010000557.1:0-2091 GCA_965602445.1 uncultured Desulfobacterales bacterium
GCCCCTACCTGCGGGGTGGCGATGGCCTCGTAGGGGCGGGCTTTATGCCCGACCGTAAAGAGATGCGAAGAAATAATCGCTCAATTTAGGTATGAAACAGTTTTCAAAGATAATGCAATACGCGAACCGCCTTCTAATCCTCGTCGGGGGGACCGCCCTGGTGGCCATGGTCGTGCTGACCTGCGCGAATATCTTCATGCGGGCCGTATCCGCTCCCATCCGCGGAACCTTCGAACTGATGGGTTTTTTCGGCGCCCTGGTCGCCTCCCTGTCCCTGGGCTACACCCAGCTTCACCGCGGTCACATTGCCGTAGACGTCCTCGTTCAGCGATTTCCCGGCCGGATCAGAAAAATTCTCATCTCGCTCAACAACGCGGTATGTGCCCTGTTTTTCACAATGGTGGCATGGCAGATTGCCGATAAGGCGGCGGTTCTCCGGGACACCGGAGAAGTGACCGAAACCCTTCGGATCGCATACTACCCGTTTACCTATGGAACGGCCGTCGGCTGCGCCTTTCTTGCCCTGATCTTTATTCAGCAGCTGATCGAGGCTGTCGGTCCGGGGCAGAAAAGGGAGGGGGCGTGAGCCTGGCCGCTGTCGGCATCGTCGGAATCCTTGCGCTGCTGGTGGTGCTGTTTTTTTTCGGCATGCCGGTGGGCTTTGCGATGGGGATCGTCGGCTTTTGCGGCTTTTGCTTCATCGTTTCCATCCCGGCTGGAATGAACATGACCGGCTCGGTGATCTGGTCCACCTTTTCGAAGTATGGCCTCACAGTGATCCCGCTGTTCATTTTCATGGGTCAGGTGGCCTATTATTCCGGGGTGAACGAAAAGTTGTACCGTGCCGCCTATCACTGGATCGGTCAAATCCGGGGCGGCATCGCCATGGCCACGGTCATGGCTTGCGCCGCGTTTTCGGCCATCTGCGGTTCGAACGCCGCCACCGCCGCCACCATGACCACCGTAGCCCTGCCGGAGATGAACAAATACGGATATGAACCGAAGCTGAGCACCGGTGCGGTGGCCTGTGGATCGACCCTGGGGGTGGTAATTCCGCCGTCGGTGGTCCTGATCGTCATCGGCCTTTCTACAGAACAGTCCATTGCCGAGCTCTTTTACGGCGGCATCGGCGCCGGCATCTGCCTGGCGGTGCTCCTGATGATGGGCGTTTACGGGATCTGCCGCCTGCACCCGGACTGGGGGCCGGTGGGGCCGTCGACCCCGCTGTCCGAAAAAATCCGGTCTTTGTCGGGCGCGTTCGAGATGGCCGCGCTTTTTGCCCTGGTCATGCTGGGGCTCTACTTTGGTTTTTTCACCCCGGCGGAAGCCGGCGCGGCCGGTTCCTTTCTGGCGGTCGTCCTCAGCGTCGCGCAGGGCCGGATGACGTTTCGCAAGCTGGTCTATTCGGTCCTGGACACCCTGCGCATCTCCTGTATGGTGGTGACCATCGTGGCTGGAGCGGTGATCTTCGGCAAATTTTTGACCGTCACCCGGATTCCTTACGATATCGCCGATTGGGTGGTCGGCCTGCCGGTGTCCAACGTGGTGATCATGGCAATCGTCTTCGGCATCTACATCATCGGCGGGGCGGTCATGGATGCCTTGGCCCTGCTGCTGATCACGATCCCGATTTTTTTCCCGGTGGCCGTCCAGCTCGGCTACGACCCCGTCTGGTTCGGCGTGACCATCACGGTGGTGACCACGCTGGGGGCGGTCACACCGCCGGTGGGAGCGACCACCTACGTGGTGGGGGGAATGGCCAAGAACGTTCCCCTGCAGGATGTGTTCAGGGGGGTCGCCTACTTTCTGCCGGCATACCTCATCTGCATATTGCTGCTGATGATATTTCCGCAGATCGTGACCTTCCTGCCGGCGCTGCTCAAATAGCCCGGGCTGTAGCGCTTGCCAAAAAAAACGTTCAGGTAACAGCGCGGCTTTGATTCTCTGATAAGCTGCCGATGGTGAACCATCTCATGTGGCGCAAGCGCTCTAAAGTTTTTCCGTATAGGAAAAAGACGATGGTCAATAAGGGCAGGGGGGAGGTTTTCCAGATTTCGGCAATACTTATGTGAAACTAGGCCAAAATGGCAT
>CBFCZJ010000558.1:0-2088 GCA_965602445.1 uncultured Desulfobacterales bacterium
AAGGAAGTCCCCAGTGGAACTAAAAGACATCAGCCCGGATCAGGTCGTTTATTGGCAGTGGGGACCGATATCTCTCAATGCCACGATCGTGTTTACCTGGGCGGTGATGGCCCTGGTGGTGATCGGGGCGCTTTTGATCACCCGAAATCTGTCTTCGGAGGTCCGGATGTCCCGATGGCAGAACCTGCTAGAAATTCTGGTCGACGGGATGCGAAGCCAGATCCGCGAAATCAGCCAGCAGGTGCCGGAGCGATATCTTCCTTTCGTGGGAAGCCTGTTTTTGTATATCTTCGTATGCAACCTGCTGACCATCGTACCGTTTTACACTCCGCCTACCGCCTCGCTTTCCACCACGGCGGCCTTGGCCATCTGTGTGTTCGTTGCCGTACCGATATACGGGATCCGGGACCGGGGGCTGGGGGGATATTTCAAACAGTATATCCGTCCCACGGTGTTCATGCTTCCGTTCAACATCATGGGCGAGTTGTCCCGCACGCTGGCGCTGGCGGTCCGGCTTTTCGGCAACATCATGAGCGGCATGAAAATCGCCGCCATTTTGCTGGCCATCGCACCGCTTCTTTTTCCGGTGCTCATGCATGCCCTCGGACTGTTGACCGGCGTCATCCAGGCATACATTTTTGCGGTCCTGGCCATGGTCTACATTGCATCGGCAACCCAGATACAAAAGAAAAAGCAGGGCGAGGCGCAGGACAACGGAGAAGGAAAGGAGGGAAGGTCGAATGGATAGCATCACTTTGATCGGCATGGCGTCGATCATCTCAGCCGGCTTGACCATCGCCATCGGTGCGGTCGGACCCGCGCTGGGGGAAGGCAGGGCCGTGGCCCAGGCGCTGACCGCCATCGCCCAGCAGCCCGACGAGACCAACACCATTACCCGGACCTTGTTTGTGGGCTTGGCCATGATCGAATCGACGGCCATTTATTGCTTTGTCGTGTCGATGATTTTGATCTTTGCCAACCCCTTCTGGGACTACATGATTCAAAACGCCGGAGGTTGATCCGTGATGATCGACTGGTTTACGGTTGCCGCCCAAATTCTCAATTTCCTCGTCCTGGTTGCGCTTCTGAAGTACTTTCTCTACGACCGGATACTCTCCGCGATGGACAAACGAGAGCGGAAAATCAAGGAGCGTCTCGAGGATGCGGATCGGAAAAAAGAGGAAGCCGGCAGGGAAGCAGAGGAGTATCGGCAGCAGAAAGAAAAATTGGAAGGGCAGCAAAAGGAACTTTTCCAAAAAGCCAAACAGGAGGCGGAAGAAAAGCGGAAAGAGCTGGTCGCCGAGGCGAGGAAAGAGGTCGATGAAAAGCGGCGGGGATGGGAAAAGGGGCTGCAAAAGGAGAAGAACGAATTCCTCCGGGAATTGGGCCGGATGGCGACCGAGGAGGTGTATGCTTCGGCCCGGCGGGCGTTGAAAGATCTGGCAGACGCCGATCTCGAGGAAAAAAGCGTGGACGCTTTTTTACACGTACTGGAAAAATCCAAAAAGGAGGTCCGCGAAGAGCTGACCCGCTTTGCATCGGACAAAGACCGGCCGTTGGTGGTGCGCAGCAGCTTCGACATTACCGGCACGCTGGCCCAGAAAATCACCCGGAAAATCCACCAGCTTTTTTCCAAAGACATCGACGTCGACTACCAGACAGAGCCGGAACTGCTGCTGGGCATCGAGATCAAGGGACCGAGCCGGAAGATCGCCTGGCACGCGGACGACTACCTCGACAGGCTCCAACAGGAATCCCAAAAGATGTTCGAAGAAATCATGCAGGAAGAAAGCGGGGGGCGGGAATCCGAACAGGAAGAAGAGGGCACGAATTCAGGAAAGGCAACATGAAAACTCTGCCCGTGGCTTGCGGATTCAAGATCCAACCCCCGCTGTCCCGTTCGAGAACTGGATTTAATCATAAATGAAACCATTTTTGTATAATACTATGAAATTTTTATGTTTTAAATGTTACTTTTCTTTGCTCGCCCAAAGAAAAGTAACCAAAAGAAAAGGCGCCCTGCGCCCCGCTTTTTCCTGCGCGTCGCAGAAACGGGCGGGCCCTTCAAGAACTCGGCCCCCAAAGAAC
>CBFCZJ010000559.1:0-2088 GCA_965602445.1 uncultured Desulfobacterales bacterium
CTCTGGACGATGGTCGCGCCACCCGCGGCCTTGACGGCCCGAATGCCATCGCTGCCGTCCTGCCCGGTGCCGGTGAGGACGACGGCGATGGCACCCTTGCCCCGCGCCGCCGCCAATGACTCGCCGGTCCCTATGTATCCAGGGGCTTGCGACATCGGCTGCAATTTCGGCCTGAGTTTCCGTCTGAAAACCTGAAAATACACATTTCCCCCCATAGGCAAGTCCACGATAATCTCCTATCGATGAGTCATACAATCGTAGCCCACATGACAACGGGCCGGCAAAGGCCGGGGTCCTCCGATGCCGCGACCCTGGCAGAAATGCCCGGCCGAAAACAAAAAGGGGGTAAGATGATTCGAAAAAACATGATCTTTCTGATGCTGACGATTTTTGCCGGCACTTCGTTACTTTTCGGCTGCGCCACCTCCCAGGAGATCGAAAGCCTTCGAAGTCAGGTGAATCAGACCATGCAGCAGGCAGAGCAGGCGCAGCAGGACGCCCAGGCCGCCACTGCTCAGGTGGATGAGTGCTGCACGGAATCCGAGGCGAACGCCCAGCGGGCCGAGGCCGCGGCAGACCGTGCCGAACGGGCGGCAAACGAGGCCAAGGCCGCGGCCAACAGCGCCCAGGCGGCGGCGAGCGCGGCCCGGGACTCGGCATCAGGCGCCCGAAGTGCTGCGGAAAAGTCTCAAACCATGTACAACCGGATCATGGAAAAATAAAATCGCGTGGGCGATTTGATTTTGAACGATGAATTTCCCCGCCGCAAGCAGCGGAGTGGTCAAACGCTCAACTGTTGATCATCGCGTCGCAAGCGGCGGGGAATTCGACCCCAAGGAGCATAAGGATCGGCGAAAATGCCAGGGTGCAGCACATTCTGTGCACGGCTGCCTAATTTGCACTGCAGTTCCTTCCCACCGGTCTTCTTCAAAAAATCCTGATTACTAAAAATTCCAGATGGTTAATAGCTCCATGGCATTCTGGCACAGATTGTGCTCAAAAAATGGCTGTTGTCTCCAGGGCAAGAGAGGACCCCACGGCACGGCTTCTTCGAAGGTGAAAAGACCGGCACCTTCAAAGAGGCTATCTCTCTTGCCCTTTTTTTTCCGGATACCGGAGGTGCTTGATCGGCGGCGGTGGATGTATTACACCGGATGAAACGAACCCGTTTGTGCCAGTCCAGTTTCATGCAGTCTGGAAATCCAGGACAAGAAAGCCTTGCCGCCAGATGGAAAAAAAAGTCGCCAAGATCGCAGAAAAGATCCTCGAAGGCGGGAAAAACATCGTTTTCACCGGGGCGGGGATTTCCACGGAAAGCGGCATCCCCGATTACCGGAGCCAGGGCGGCATCTGGGACCGGTTCCGTCCCGTTTATTTCAACGAATTCATGACTTCCCGAAAATCCCGGGAAGAATACTGGCGCCGATGGGTGGTGCTATACCGGGGCCTTTTAAAGGCCGCGCCCAACCCGGCCCACGCGGCCGTGGCCAAACTGTGCGACATCGGCTTTGTCAATGCGGTCATCACCCAGAACGTGGACGGCCTTCACCAGGCGTCCGGGGTTGCCGCGGACCGGATCGTCGAACTGCACGGAAACACCCGCCGAATCCGCTGCATGCACTGCCGGCAGGTCATCCCCACGGAAGATGTCTGGGACCGCCTGGCCGCCGGCGACGCGGCCCCGGATTGCACCTGCGGCGGCTATCTGAAGCCGGACACCATCTCCTTTGGCCAGGCCATGCCTGCGGCAGAAGTCGACCGGGCCGTGATGCTTTCCCGCGGCTGCGACTTTTTCCTGGTCGTGGGATCCACCTTGCTGGTGCAGCCCGCGTCCCACATGCCCCTGTACGCCAAGAACCGCGGCGCCTTTCTGGCCGTCGTCAACCTTTCAGAGACGCCCTGCGACGATATCTGCGATGTGCGGATCGAAGCGTCCGCCGGAAAGGTGCTGTCCGCCGTTTACGAGAAAGTGGATGCCTTCCTGAACGGAAATGGGCAATAAAGTCGATGGTCGGTGGCCGAGGGTGGATGTCAGCCCCGCCGCTGGCTGATGGAACAGCCAGATTGATCAAATATGAAACTTCCCCC
>CBFCZJ010000560.1:0-2087 GCA_965602445.1 uncultured Desulfobacterales bacterium
TTCCAGCTTTTCAACCTCTTTTCACGAACAAGAGCGGACTTCATGGTATCGTGCAGTTCGTACCATACGAGTGTATGAATCTTATATTTGCTGGTGAAGCCTTCCACCTGATCTTTTTTGTGTTCCCAGACCCTTTTTACGAGGTTGGAGGTAACGCCGATATACAGCGTACCGTTTCGTTTGCTGGTCAGAATATATACCGCCGGCTGCTTGGTCATCGATGCTTCATAGCTGTCTGGATTCCGGCTTTCGCCGGAATGACGGAAAAAGGGAAATTCGGACTTTTTAGGTGGATGTCAGAATTCCACAAAACCGTCATTCCGGACGAGCGGAGCGAGATCCGGAATCCAGAAAGTCCTTGTATGAAAAATCGGCATTGCCGGTCGTCATTCCGATGGAGTCCACTTTTTCTAAATCTGCAAAACTTGTTCCGGCGGATTACTCTATAAACCCGGTCTCCGGGGTGATCTGAATCGTTTCACTGCCTACCGTGATGACCAAGGCTGTCGTGAGAAGCTCTGTCTTCGCGCTGTCATACTGTCTAGGCCTTCCGTATGCGTCGTAATAGACATGAAAGGCGCCGATCCCTGATGCCGGCAGCTTCTGATCGTCCTCTCCGGGGAGATAAACGGGCGTGTCCCGATCCCCTAAAACGGTGGAATAGTCGTCTTTGCTTTCCGTGCGAAAGAGCCAATACTCGGCCCCATCGCACTTGATCCCCCACAGGTAGTTGTTCTGCTTCATGGCCATGGCCTGGGCGTACCGGAGATGGGCACGGACGGTTTCCACCGATGCCGTGGTGCTGACTGCCGTAATGTCCATGAACCGGTTCAACACGACCGCCGAGACGATGGCCATCAGCAGCAGCACGGCGATCATCTCGACCAGCGTCATCCCCCGTTCGTTCGTCATGGGTGTTCTTTCGATATCCGGCGAAACTCGGGCAGCGAATCGAGGAAAATGTCGAACAGATCCGGATCAAAGTGGGTATCCCGGCCTTCGTGCATGATCTGCAGCACCTCGTGTTCGGGGGAGGCATTTCGGTAGTGCCGGTCGTTGCTCAGGGCGTCGTACACGTCCACCAGGGCCACGATCCTTCCGGACTCGGGGATTTCTTCACCGGCAATGCCGCGGGGATAACCGCTGCCGTCCCATTTTTCGTGATGGCTCAAGGCGATTTCCTCGGCCAACTGAAGCATGGGGTATTCTGAATCTTTCAAAATGTTTCCGCCGATGACCGTGTGATTTTTGATGATCTCGAACTCTTCCGGCGTCAACGGCCCCTTTTTTTGCAGGATATTGTCGGGGACGCCGATTTTGCCGATGTCGTGCATGGGAGCGGCCAGCAGCAGGTCCTCGATCCGGTTGGACTGCCAACCGTATTGCTTGGCCAAGTGGGCGCTGAAGTGGGCGATCCGCCTCACATGGCCGCCGGTTTCCTCGTCCCTGGATTCCAGCGCCGACAGCAGGCGATAGATGGTCTCTTCCTGGGTTTTTCGGATGGTCCGGGTCTGACGCCGCACGATCTTTTCCAGCCCCTGGCCGTACTCGCGAAGCGTCCTTTCCAGCCGGACGGTCCTTTCCCCGACCACGAGGCGAGCCCGGAGCTCTTCAGGATCGAAGGGCTTGACGATGTAGTCGTCCACCCCGGATTCTGACAGGACACTGACGATGTCTTCCTTGTCTCCCCGGGATGTCAGCATCATGATGTAGACAAAGGGCTTTGGTCCGCCCTGGCCGCGGACGTGGTGAACCAGCTCCAGGCCGTCCATCTGCGGCATCATCCAGTCTGTGATGATGATGTCTATTTCCTTGGATAGAAAGATTTCCAGGGCATCCAGACCATTGGCGGAAGGGTAGACCCGATGTCCCCATTTCTCTAAAAAGCGCTGGAGTCGAGCCAGGTTGATTCGTTCGTCTTCGGCGATCAGAATGTTCAAGACTGGCTCTCCTCGAGGAAGCTGCGAAGCTGTCGGTCCAGGTTGTCCACGCGGGAAGACAAGGTTTCCAGCGCCATGTCGGCTTGGTCCAGCGTTTTTTCGCGGCCCATTTTTTCAAGGGAATAGGCGGCCTGTGTTGCGGCATCG
>CBFCZJ010000561.1:0-2083 GCA_965602445.1 uncultured Desulfobacterales bacterium
TGTAGGCCGGGTTTTCCGGCCGCAGTTCGATGTGGTCTTTGCGCAAAAAGAAGCGTTTGACCGTGGCATCCTCGTTGCCGACCAGTGCCGCCACGATTTCACCGTTTTCGGCGTACTGGCGCGGTTCGCACACAGCCAGGTCGCCGTCGAGGATGCCGGCGTCTTTCATGGAGTCGCCCAGGACCCGGAGGGCGAACAGGTGCTCTCCCCGGAACACGGCGCGGTCGACGACCAGGGTCCCGTCCCATTCCTGCTGGGCATACAGCGGAAGGCCTGCGGTGATCCGGCCGATGATCGGCACCTGCCGCCAGCGCTGCACGGCGGCGGGCTCCTGGGCGCGGTTGAGCAGGTAGATCCGCCGGCCGTAGCGCCCGTCGCGGCGCAGGTAGCCCTTTTGCTCCAGGTTTCGGATGAGCTGAGCCACGGCCGCATGGCTCACCGAGAGGTCCGCAGCCGCTTGACGAAGGCTCGGGGCGCTGCCGTTTCTGCCGATTTCGGCCTCGATGTACGCAAGAACCTCTTTTTGCTTCGGGGTCAGTTCCGGGCGCATGGGGTGAAGCCTCCTTAGCTTGCGAGCGAAAACCTTCCATCAATGGTGGAGATCTGAAAAAGTTCTACCGTTCTTTGTGCATTCTCTGCCTCCTCAGCCGCGCGGGCGGGGTTGACTTGTCCGGCGTAGCCGAAGGCGAAGACGGATCCCCGCCCGTATCCATTGAAAACTCCGAAGAACTTTCGGGAGCGGGACCGTTTGCCGATCCGGCCGGCTCCCCGGGCCGGGGGAGGCAGCCGGGGAGCCGGCCGACACCGCAGGGCGGAATCTGCGGAGCGGCGAATCGGGACAAAGCGTAAATCTACAAAATGTAAATGTCAATGTAAAAAAATGGGCGCACATACGTGCACCCATTTTTATAGAAAAAGCGGATTCGTGATTTGAGCGCGGAATTCGAAGCAAGACCCGAAAGTTTTTGATTTCCAGCGGCGAGAGCCGCTTTTATAAAATTTAGAGGGTCGCAGGCGGTTTTCGCCTGCGACCCTCTAAATTTTATCGCTGTATTCCCCGTAGCCCTCTTTTTCCAGGTCTTCTTCGGGGACGAACCGCAGGGCGGCCGAGTTGATGCAGTAGCGAAGGCCGGTGGGGGCGGGGCCGTCGGAAAAGACATGGCCCAGGTGGGAGTCGCCGTGGCGGCTGCGCACCTCGGTGCGGACCATGAACAGTCGGCGGTCTTTTTTCTCGACGATATGGTCCGGCTCCAGGGGCCGGGTGAAGCTGGGCCATCCGGTGCCCGAGTCGAACTTGTCCGCCGAGCTGAACAGCGGCTCGCCGGAAACCACGTCCACGTAGATCCCCGGCTGCTTGTTGTCCCAGTATTCGTTGCGGAAAGGGGGCTCGGTGGCCTCTTTCTGGGTCACCTGGTATTGGAGATCGGTCAACTGCGTCCGGAGCGTTTCATCGTCGGGTTTGGCATATCGGGGGGCGCCGGTCTTTTCGGTTCGGGTTTCTTCTATCTGGGACCATACCCTTTCCAGGAACCGGTCCCGGCCGGAGCCGTAACGGTACATCTGATACCGGGTCGGGCTCTTTTTGGAATAGTCCTGGTGGTATTCTTCGGCTTGGTAGAAGCGGCCTAAGGGAAGAATTTCGGTGACGATGGGCCGGTGGAATACGTCGGCGGCGGCCAGCGCCTGCTTCGATTCCTCGGCGGTCCGTTTCTGGTTTTCGTCGTGGTAGAAGATGGCGCTTTTGTACTGGCTTCCCCGGTCCACGAACTGGCCGCCGGCGTCGGTGGGGTCGATGGTGCGCCAGAAGATCTCCAGCAGCTTTCGATAGGAGATTTTTTCCGGATCGTAGACCACCTGAACCGCCTCATAATGGCCGGTTTTCCCCGAGCAGACCTCTTCGTAGGTCGGGTTGTCCTTGTATCCGCCGGTGTAGCCGGAAATGACCTCGACCACGCCGTCCACCTTTTTGAAATCCGATTCGGTGCACCAGAAGCATCCGCCGGCAAAGGTGGCCTTTTTAAAATGATTCGATGATTTCTCCATCGGTGTTTCTCCCGATCAAATCGCTGCCGCGATTTTGTGA
>CBFCZJ010000562.1:0-2075 GCA_965602445.1 uncultured Desulfobacterales bacterium
CACTAAGTGGGAACTGAAAGAGGTAGAAGCCTATTTGGCCTATGGTATGGACGCGGACGATCTGCGCCGACTTGCTATTCTGGGTGACTTGATCACTGCTGCTGGATTCAACGTCAGCGGGGTGAAGGAACCCACCGAGATCGAACGGACGCATTTCCTGGATTCCCTGTCGCTTCTAAGGCTCGGCGTAGTCTCTTCTGCCGGATGCATTGTGGATATCGGCTCGGGAGGGGGGCTGCCCGCGCTGGTGCTGCCGATCGCCTGGGAATTCCAGAGCCAGCGCCCGGAATGGAAAGACGTGCCGCGCGGCCAGGCGGCGACGCAGCTCCGGCTCGACCTGCAGCAGCATGCGCCGTCCCTTTTCTGCTATCGTCGAAAACGATGGAATGTTTGCTGCGGCATCAGGCCGCTGCAAATATCTTTTTATCTATCCGGTTGATCCTGTAAATCCTGTCTAACTATAGTTTTAGCGCCGTAGGTGCGCATGCTCCAGGCAAAGAGTGCGAGAAAGGGCAGGTTGATCGCTCCGGTGATCAGAAATCCAGCGGAAAACCCCACCGCCTCGATCACCGGACCCAGCCCGATGGAGCCGGCCATCAGACCGAAGTAGATGCAGGTGTTGTACCCTCCCATGGCAAGCCCCCGGAAACGGGCTTCAGTGGTCTCGGCGATGAGCGCGCCGACGGCGGTAAAGGCGACGGCATTGCTAATCCCCAGCGCCAGGGCGGCGGCTGCAAAGCCGAAAAAGGTTTCGGCCGCGGCAAAGCCGCAAATGGCCAGGGTGATCAGGGCGATTCCCCCCAGGGCCTGGAGGTGGCGTCTTCCGACGCGGTCGCTGAAAGCGCCGAACGGGATTCGAAACAGTGCATTTGACGCGGCCTGCACCAGAAAGACGATGCCGATCCTGCCGATCTCCAGCCCCCTTTCATCGGCATAAAGAGGCATGAAGGAAAAAAACATGCCGGCCAGCAGGCAGGCGCCGAAGGTGGCCGCCCAGCAGCCGATCAGCGGGCGGTTGGACAACACGCCGGCCAGGTTCTTTTTCCATCGCCCGCGTTCATTGGAAAAGTCGGCCTTGCGGGCGGGCTCCGGGAGAAACCGATGCACCGCCCACAAGTTGACGGCCGTCATGGCTGCGCCAATGAAAAAAACCGACGGGTAGCTAAAAAATTTTCCCGCAGCACCGCCCAGGGCCGGGCCGATGCCCATGCCGCAGAACAACGCCGTGGTATACCATCCGTAAGCCCGGCCCAGGTGGGTTGGGGGCGTGATCTCCGCCACCCAGGACATCATCGTGGGGCCGAAAGCGGCGATGCCGCCGCCCAGAAGCAGGTAGACACCGGCCAGCTCAAGATAGGATCGGCCGAAGGCAAGAAGGAGCATCCCCGCGCAAAGAATGGCAGAACCGGCAATCGAAAGCCGCTTTCGGCCGAAAATATCCGACAGCGCCCCGGAAGGGACAGACAGCAGACCGGCCATCAGATAAAAGGCGGCATTGATCGCCCCGATCTGTGCCGTGGTGACGCCGAACTGCCGCGCATACAGGGGAACTACCGGCAGACGCATGGAAACGGCCAGGTAGCAGCCGAAGGTGACCAAACAGCAAACAGCCAACAGGGAGACAAACGACGGCTCTTGCTCGCGACGGCGGTGGGACATGAAACTGCCTTTACCCGTGAAGGATTGCCGAAAGGATCCTCCGGAGGATCGGATCCGAAAAGCCCGCGCATCCTACTGCACCGAAAAAGGATCTGCAAGAGGTCGGTTGAGAGATGGCAGCCCTGCCGCTGGCGCGGCGTTCCAGGTTCAAGGTTTGCCGTAAGGAATTCTATTGGAATTTTTGGGCTTTAGCCGGCCTGGTTGATCAAGGCTGAAACTTCCCCGCCCGTCATCCCGGCCGACCTGTCCGGCGAAGCTCGAAGAGCGAAGACGGAAGCCGTTCACATCGGCACGACACGGAGGTCGTGCCCTACGAAAAACCCCGGCTTCAGGGGAAGTTTCACATAAGCCTCGCCGCTGGCCGCGGCGTGATTCAAAATTCCAGATTCAAGATTCAAGATTCTCCGGCGGGAGAT
>CBFCZJ010000563.1:0-2071 GCA_965602445.1 uncultured Desulfobacterales bacterium
GGCCGAAAACCCCGGCCCTTTTCACGCTGATCTTGGCGCCGGAAATTTCAAACCGAATACATTTTCTCTTTTCCAGTTTACCATTGGGCATGGCATCAATCTCCCGCTTCCCTCTTGGCATTTGCAGGGAATGTGGTCTTCATCATCGATGAAGAACCTGGGTGCAAAAAAATCCGCAGGATCGTCGCTAACAACAAATCACAGCGCTTCAGGCAGATCGTAGCCATCCACTCTGAACAGTATCAGACACGCGTCGACGACATCTGCATCGTAAAGACGGCCCCGGTTCTTTGCCAGCTCGGCCAGACTCATGTCGATTCCCAGGGCCGGCCGGTACGGCCGGTGGGACGCCATGGCCTCCACCACATCCGCCACGGCGATGATCTTGGCTTCCAGCAGCAGACCCTCGCCTTTCAAACCCAGCGGATACCCGGAACCGTCGATCCGTTCGTGGTGCTGGTAGACGATCTCTGCGATGGGCCATTCGAAATCGATCTCCTTTAAAATCTTGTATCCGGTTTCCGAGTGAGTCTTGATCAGCTCGTACTCGGGCGCCGACAGCCGGGTCGGTTTGCTCAGGATCTCGGCCGGCACTGAAATCTTTCCGAGATCATGGACGATTCCAGCCATTCGAAGGGCTTCGATCCGTTCATTTTCCAGACCCATCTTGGCGGCGATGGCCGTGGCCAGCTCCCCTACCCGCTGCTGATGACCGGCCGTGTATGGATCCCTCGATTCGATGGCCAGGGCCATGGCATGGATGATGCCGTCCATCGCTTTTTTCAGGCGGGTGGAAAACTGCGCCAGTTCTTCGGTCTTTCGGCAGATCTCGCCTTTCATGTCTTCGGATTTCGTGCGGGAGGCGATCTCCTGCTCCCGGCGCTTGAGCGCCCCGGAAATCCGGATCAGCAGGTCAGTGGGGTTGAACGGTTTGGTGATGTACCCGTAAATGCCTTGATTCAGAGCATCTTCTGCGATGTCGATGTCCCCGACGCCGGTGACCATCATTAAGGCGGTATCTGGATATTTTCGTTGAACCCAGCGGGCAAAAGAGAGCCCGGATTCGCCGGGGAGATTGATATCGGCAAGGACCAGCTCGAAGGACTGTTGCTGGATTACGGCCCGGGCTTCGGCGGCGTCGGAGGCAGCGACGCTCCCATAGCCTCCCTTTGCCAGGATCCTCGCGATGATTTCCCGGATCGGCTTTTCGTCTTCCAGGATCAGGATGCGGGCCTTGCCGGCCTCCTGGGTGGTGGCGACCGAATCGACGGCCGGACTTGCCGTAGTTGCCATGGTCAGACTCCTTTTTCGTATTCATTGGTCGGTAAGGGATATAACTGTTTCTCACACTCCGGGCAGATGCCGTGGGTGAAACGTGCTTCGGAGTGATTTTGGATGTATTGTTCTATTTTTTCCCAGTAGCCGCTGTCGGTGCGGATATTCTTGCAAAGAGAGCAAATCGGCAGAAGTCCTCTGAGGGTGCTGACCTTCTCCAGCGCCTGCTCTAGTTCCACAATCACGGCCTCCTGCTGTTCTCGGGCCTTTTGCCGGTCCAGGATTTCCATCTCCAAGCGCCGCTTTGCCGCCTCCAACTCGAAGGTTCTCTTCCGGACCTGAAGATCGAGCCGCTTGTTTGCCCGTTTGACCGCCGCTTCGGCCTCGTCGCGCTCGCGAATTTTTCGCCCGAGAATGACGGTAAACCCGGAAACGACTAGAAGACCGGCAAGCCAAAGGCCCCCGACGCAGGCACTCATAACCCGGACGGCCGACTCCTGAAGGGGGCTGGCCATATACCGCCACCCCAGCACCAATGTCGCCGCCAATATCAGGGTGCAGAGCAGGCTGAGGCTGAAAAAGTATCGCAGCAGGATTTTTCGGCGAGCGCTGTTTTGTTCTTCTCGCATCATGAAGGAAATCCGTTTTCTTCGCTTTTTCGCAGGGTCGCCTCGGTGCGCTTCAAATCGGTGATGTCCAAAGCCATTTCGTATCGGACAGTTCGGCCGTCCACCCACTCGATGGCCTTGTCGATGCACCGGTACCAGCGCCGGTTGTGCCGGTTGAAAAATTCCCA
>CBFCZJ010000564.1:0-2054 GCA_965602445.1 uncultured Desulfobacterales bacterium
GGCCAAGGGCCTGGAGCTGATCCTGACCGAGGAGGGTTATGAAGTGGACGTGGCCATGACCGGACACGACGCCCTCGATACCTTCGGCAAAAAGGAGATTGATCTGCTGGTGGCAGACCTCCGGTTGCCCGACATCGACGGCATGGATGTCATCCGCCAGGTGAAGGAACGCCGCCCGGAGACCGGCGTCGTGGTGATTACCGGTTATGCCAGTGTCTATTCCGCTGTCGATGCGATGCGGATGGGCGCCTTTGATTACCTGGCAAAGCCGTTCACCGACGACCAGATCAAGGCCTCGGTTGGAGAGGCTCTCAAGGGAAAAAGGGCCGAACAGGTGAAGGAGGGGCTGCCCCGGGCCAAAAGCGAAGAAGAAAAGCTCATCCAGAAGCGGGAGGTGGTGCGGGCGCTGAACCGGACGGCTGAAGACGAGGATTTCTGGAAAGAGCTCATGGTCAACGGCTCTTCGGCCCTGGGAGGGTACAAGCTGTCCGATGAGGCCAAGGCCGCCATTGCTTCCGGAGATCTGCGCTGGCTCAACCGGGAGGTCGGGGAGCTGACCCAGAAACAGCTCAAATACATCTACAAGCGCCTGGAGCGGGAGGCGTGGTAAACTGCCTGCGGAAGACCTGCGCAGTAAAAAGGTCCGGGCGTCGCCACACAGGATCGGGAATTGAGGGCGTTTCGGCGCCGCGGTGCTCAATGATCGCCCGGCATAGGAAAAAGGGGAAACCATCATGGAGGTTATCGGTTCGAATACGGAAATTCAGGGATCCGTCCTCGTTGTCGGCGGCGGGATCGCCGGCATGCAGGCGGCGATGGATGCGGCCAACGCCGGCTTCTTCGTCCATCTGGTGGAGCGTTCGCCGGCCATCGGCGGCATCATGGCCAGGCTCGACAAGACCTTCCCGACCAACGACTGTTCCATGTGAATTCTGGCCCCGAAACTGGTCGAGGTCGGCCGGCACCCCAATATCGAACTGCTGACGCTGTCGGAAGTCGATGCCGTCTCCGGAAAAGAGGGGCGGTTTCAGGTCTCCATCCGGAAGCATCCACGCTATGTGGACACGGAAAAGTGCATCGCCTGCGGGCTTTGTGCAGAAAAATGCCCGAAGAAGGTCACAGACCGCTTCAACGAAGGGTTGATCAAGCGCAAAGCCATCTATGTCCCTTACGCCCAGGCCGTTCCCTTGAAATACGCCATCGATCCGGAAAGCTGCATCTACCTGAAAAAAGGAAAATGCGGGGCATGCGAAAAGCTCTGTCCCTCCGGAGCCATCAACTTCGAAGACCGGGAAAGCATCATCGAACGCGAGGTCGGATCCGTCATTCTGGCGCCCGGATTTCGTTCCTACGATCCGAGCGGTCTGGATTTCTATGCCTACGATCGGTCCGCCGATGTGGTCACCGCCCCCGAATTTGAACGGATGCTGTCGGCAGGAGGGCCGACCGCCGGCCACCTGCTGAAGCCATCGGGCCGGGGCCAGGGGATCGAACCGGAAAAAATCGCCTGGATCCAGTGTGTCGGTTCGCGGGATCAGAACCGCTGCGGCCACGAATACTGCTCGTCGGTGTGCTGCATGTTTGCGGTAAAACAGTCGGTCATCGCACGCGAGCACAGCCAAAGGCCCTTGGACTGCGCGATCTTTTTCATGGACCTGCGCACCCAGGGAAAGGACTTTGACCGGTACGTCGATCGGGCCAAGAAGGACGGCGTTCGCTTTGTCCGCGCCCGGGTCCATTCCATCGAGCCGACCGGTTCCGAAGGCGGCCTGCGTCTTCGCTACGCGCTGGAAGACGGCTCCCTGGCAGAAGAGGCCTTCGATGTGGTGGTCCTTTCCACCGGCCTTGAGATCGATCCCGGAGCAAAGACCCTGGCCGATCGACTGAACGTGGACCTGGACGCAGACGGGTTTGTAAAGGCAAGTCCCCTGTCTCCGGTCTGCACGTCGGTGCCGGGGATCTTCGCCTGCGGGGCGTTCACCGGCCCCAAGGACATCCCACATTCGGTGATGGAGGCCAGCGCCGCCGCTTCGGCGGCCACGGAGAAAATTGCC